>JANTGZ010000058.1 GCA_024762675.1 Thermodesulfobacteriota bacterium
CGCGCTAAGGCGCTCAAACAACAGCAATTTTAATGGGCTCTATTCGCTGGGAAAAACGACGAAATTTCGCGAGACGTTACGAAAATCCACCTGAACAATCAAGAATAAAAATTGACTGAATAGTTGCAAATTATGATTACTTTAACCGGCAATATTTTTATTGCTGGCTAAAGTCGATTGTTTTTGATATGGTTTTAAATGGGTATTGTCAACGAATAGAGTTTTTAGTAATTAAAGGAGTTAGTGATGAAAGTACTGGGAATCTCCGGAAGTCCGCGTAAAGGTAATAATACTGATCGTTTGGTTAAGGAAGTGTTGAGTACGATAACGGTTGAGACCGAGTTTATTTCGTTGGCCGGCAAAAAGATCGACCCCTGTATCGCCTGTCTGGGTTGTGTTGAGGATAATATCTGCAAGGTCAAAGATGATATGCAAAGATTGCGGCAAAAGATTGTTGATGCCGATGCCTATGTTATTGGAGCGGCAAATTACTACTCTGTTATCAATGGTCTTTCGCACTGTTTTCTAGAACGTTTTTATCAGTTCAGACATAAGGAAGGCAAGGGGGTCTGTGGTAAGCTCGGGGTTGCAGTCGGGGTTGGCGGTCGTAACGGCGATCCGGTTGTTGAAAATATCAAAACTTTTTTTCAATATAATCAGATCGACTGTGTCGGCGCAGTTACAGCCCAAGGGGTTGCGAGCTGTTTTACCTGCGGTTATGGTGAAACCTGTAAGGTCGGGGCTGTCTATACGTTCTTTGGGCCGGGAACCAAAATAAATGAAGAGACCACGCCGAGTCTTGATAAACAGCCGGAAAAATTGGAAGAGGCTCGTGAGTTGGGCCGGCAACTTGACGCCAGGTTGAAAGGCTTTGCCGCCGCGACCTGATTGAAAGAGTGAATATTTTGTCTGTTTTGTGGCAGAAGAGTGATGTTCTAATGGTTTGTGATTATCTTTTTTGCTATCCACAGGTAAGAAGGAAAATAATACGTGCAGAGAATTTATAGGCAGCAAGGACGGATTTCGAAAACCTTTGGGCCGACGCTGGTTCTGGTGTTTTGTTTGTTATTGTTGGGCAGCGTGTGTGATTGCCGGGCAGCTTCAGCTGATGAGGTCGGCCATAAGGTCAAACTGTCGCGGCCGCCATCCAGGATTGTCTCCCTGGTTCCAGGAGTTACCGAGATTATTGCTGCCCTCAAAGCGGATCAGTCTCTCGTAGGAATCACCTATCATACGACAAGGCCGGTTCGACTTAATCGTTGCGCGGTGGTTGGCGGTTTCCTGGCACCTTCACTGGCACGGATTAAGGCGTTGAATCCGGATCTTGTTTTTGTCTCGTCCATGCATGAAGAGTTGCGGCAAAAGTTGATCTCTTCAAGGTGTCGGGTAGTCGAGGTCACTACTTTATCTTTGGCTGATGCCTTTGCCAACATTGAGTTGGTCGGTCGTATTGTCGGAAAGCACTGTGAGGCGAAGCAGATAGTGGCGGGCTTGCAACAGCAATTGGCTTTGGTAAGCCGCAAAGTAGAACGCATTCCAGTGGCCGATCGACGGCGCGTCATGCAGTTGATGGAGTGTGACGGACTTTTGCTTCCCGGTGATGATTCATTTCAGAACGAATTGATCGCGGCCGCCGGCGGTATCCCTCCTGTTTGGAAAAAAAAGGGGGTTGCAGTTTGTGTCGATGGGTCTGCAGTCCGGGCCTTTGATCCCCAGTTAATTTACGCTGAAGGGGCTTGTCGGCAAAAAGTAAAAGAACTATTTGCTGATCCCGCCTGGGCTGAGATGGCGGCGGTCAGGGGTGATAATATCCGCTTTTTCCCTGGCGCTTTGACTTGTCGGGCTGCAACCCATATTGGTGATTTTGTCGCCTGGCTGGCGGCTACAATCTACTCTGACTATTTCAGTCTCCCGGAAAATATGGTGTTGCGCGAAGAGGTCAGAGGTCGTCGGGCGCTGGAGCTGGATTTAGACTACGTGAAAAGTGCCGAGGTTGTCGAGACTACGATTGCCGATTTCATCCACCGCACATTGGTGGTTGATTTAGTTGAGCCCATGCAGGTTCTCTCAACTTTGGAAGGTTTGCGTCAAGGAATTACAACCGTTGGTAATCACTATTTGCCGCCATCGACCTGGGACCTGGTTCATCGTCTTGGCCCGATAGATTTTGAAGAGCGGGTCGGAAACTTGCTTGAACGTCAAGCGGAGTCTACATCCCTGCTCTTTACCGGTGCTGATATGGAGCATCTCGTGCAGCAAAGCACCACGTTTAAAGAGATGAAGGTTACAGCTTTAGTGACCGCCGGAGTTAGTTCCAATGCCGTACGCATGGGGGCTGAGGAGGGGCGTTACTATGAGTCTGGAGAGCCGGAAAAGCCTGGAACAATCAATGTAATTCTCCTGACTAATATGAGATTGACACCCCGGGCCATGACTCGGGCCGTTATCAGTGTCTGTGAAGGTAAGTCGGCGGCTCTTCAGGATCTCGATATTCGTTCCAGCAGTAAACCCGCTTTTCTGCAGGCAACCGGAACCGGAACCGACAATGTGATCGTGGTTGAGGGGCGGGGCCGAACTATTGAGCATGCCGGTGGTCACAGCAAGATGGGTGAATTGATTGCCCTTGCGGTTTATGATGGGGTTATTGAAGCTGTACGGCGACAGAATAGTATATATGAAAAACGTTCGCTCTTTCACCGCTTGCAAGAGCGTCGGGTTACGGTCTACGAATTCCTCAAAGAGTGCCGGTTGAGTAAGGGAGTAGCCACCAAGGACTTGGTGGCTCTTATTGAAGATCTCCTGCTCGATCGGCGTTATGCCTCCTTTATTGAAAGTTCGCTGGCCTTAAGTGATGCCCGACAGCGGTATCAACTAGGTGATCTGGAGAGTTTTCGTAAATGGTGTGGCAAGATCGCGGACGAGATTGCCGGTAAATCGTTGACGGATTTGTCAGGTGACCTCTATCACGGGCCTGAGCTTCCCGACCCTCTGCGGCTCGCGTTGGAAGCCGTGGTCTCTGGTGCCGAAGCCCGGCTTAAAATCTCTCTTGAGTAGTTTTCAGTTACAGGTTGGAGAGGTTAAGGGTTTTGGTAATGGAAGTGATTTTCTGTGACCCGGCCGGTTTCGTCGAAGGTGATTCCTTCCGCCGTCAGCAGAGCCTTTTTCATTTGTTGGCCGCCGCCAAATTCACCAAGAGTGCGATTGAAACGTAAAACTCGATGGCAGGGTATGAGGATGGGGAATGGGTTGGTCGCTAAAGCCGTACCGACAGCCCGGGCGGCCTTGGCTTTGCCGAGATGAGCCGCCAGGAGACCGTAGGAGCTGACGCTTCCGTAGGGAATTGCATGGTTAGCCTGCAACACTGCTTGTTGGAAGTAGGAACAGATGTCAAGCCTGACCAGATCAAGAGTAAAGGAGATTTTCTCTCCAGCCAGATAGGCCTCAATTCTTGAAATTATTAGATCAATCTCGGAGCAAGAGGTGCTGACGATACCGGGAAATAATTCGGCAACCTTCCTGATTGCTGAGGAATTGGGTTTGGCAATGATGACCCTGACGACCCGGGGTAGACCGTTAAATTCCGACCAGACCAGAGCTATCGGACCATAGGGTGTGGTTTCAATAATGGTTTGATGAATTTTCTTCACGTTTTTGCTAAAATATTTTGAAAAGCCAGTATTTGAAATCGAAAAAATGGAGAACTTTCTGGGTAAATTCAACTTCCTGGACCCGGATGGCCAGATCTTGAATGGCACCGTGGTTGTGGGCAATTCGATGATCCTGGGACTTATCGAGGCCGCCGTTGGCGATGAATGAGCGGATGGTTTCCATCTCGCCGGCATCGAGCCAGATGCCGTGATCACCGCAAATATCAATAATTACACCCGATATCTCCAGGAAATTTTTTTTTGTCATCGGAGTTCCGCAGCGCACGCAGGGCAGATAGGCAGGTTCAGTCTGCAGGGTAGGGCGATGGTAACTTTTGGGCAGACTCTGATCCTGATAGATATCACGTTCCGAGGTTAGATAGGCGAACTCCTGGCGATCAAGCCAGAGACCGGCACATTGGGGGCAGATATCGGCATCATTATTGCGGTAGTCGTAGGGCTCCAGCGCGATATTGCAACGCGGGCAAAATGGGTCGCAAGAGGCTTCGGCAACGCGATTCTCTTGACCACAATGGGGGCAGTAACGACTTTTAGGGTTGACTGGTTTACCACAGCTCAAGCAGGGTTGGGGGCTCGCCATATGAGGTACCTTTAGTAGTGTTTTTTTACGATACCATCAGTATTGCACAAAGTTTTAGTAATTGCAAATCATTGGCTGTTCTCATCTCTCTTTAACTCTATCTTCATTCGATTCATATAAGTTCGATAAAATAATATTTTATCCTTGACAAGTGTACTTTCTTCAGCTAGTAGTGAAAAAAGAATGAGGCTTCATTCATTTTTTTTAACAGGCTGACATGCTCAGGGGTAGACAATGAATCTGGTGCAGATTTTTTTTGAACAGGCCCGGCGTTTGGGCGATAAGACTGCAATTAAAGTCAAACGTGATGGCCTTTATGTCGATATCAGCTGGAGAGAGTGGGCCGCCAATGTCGAGGCGGTGGCCGGTGGGCTCTTGTCCATGGGTTTGCAGGCGGGTGCTAAAGTGGCCCTGCTTTCGGAAAATCGTCCCGAATGGGCCTATGCTGATCTTGCTGTCTTAGCTTGTGCTTGTGCCGACGCTCCGGTCTATCCCACTAATATGGCACCCCAGGTGGAGTATATAGTTAAGGATTCCGAGGCTGTTTTTCTCTTTGTTTCAAATGCCGAACAGCTTGAGAAAGGGCTTGCGATCATCGATAACTGTCCCGGACTGCAAAAGATTTTTGTCTTTGATGAGGATCTTCCCAAAGCGTTGCTGGAAAATGACAAAGTGATGACTCTGTCCGAGCTTATGGTTTCAGGGCGGGTCTGGTTAAAAGATAATGCCGAACGGCTCGAAGCGATCTGGCAAAATATCGATGCCCACGATCTGGCAACCTTGATCTATACCTCCGGTACCACCGGCGATCCCAAGGGGGTCATGCTGAGCCATAATAATTTTTCCTCTAATGTGGTCTCGTCCAGTAAATGTGTCCGGGTCGACACAACTGATACCTTCCTCTCCCACCTTCCTTTAAGTCATGTCTTTGAGCGGATGTCGGGCTACTACCTGCCGATCTACAATGGCTCGGTAATCGCTTATGCTGAATCGATTGATATGGTTTCGCAGAATATGAGCGAGGTCCATCCAACCATTATGATCAGTGTGCCGCGTCTTTTTGAAAAGATCTATGATCGTATCTATGACGGTGCTCAGCAGAGTTCCGGGATAAAAAAGCGACTTGTCTTCTGGGCCTTTGGTGTCGCTGATCAGCTGGCAGTCTGCAAACGTGAGGGTCGTAACCCAAGTGGTTGGTTGAGCTTTCAAAATGGTCTGGCGAAAAAATTGGTTTTTGCCAAACTGGGAGAGAAGCTGGGCGGAAATTTACGTTTTTTTATCTCAGGCGGAGCACCGCTGCCGCAGAAAGTTGCCGAATTTTTTTATGGTACCGGTTATCCTATCTATGAAGGTTATGGCTTGACGGAGACGGCGCCGGTAATGGCGGTCAACTATCCATCGCACATTAAATTTGGAACCGTGGGGCAGGTTATCGAAGGGGTCGAAGTAAAGATTGCTGAAGATGGTGAAATCCTTACCAAAGGTCCCAATGTAACCGTTGGTTACTACAATAATCAGGCGGCCACCGAAGAAGCTTTTGTCGATGGCTGGTTTTGTACCGGGGATGTTGGTGAACTGGATAGCGATAATTTCCTCAAAATAACCGATCGTAAAAAAGATCTTATTGTCACGGCTGGAGGAAAAAACATTGCTCCCCAGCACCTCGAAAACCTACTTAAAATGGATAAATATATTACCGAAGCGATGCTTTATGGCGATCGCAAAAAGTTTATCTCGGCCCTGCTGGTGCCCGATTTTGAGAAGGTTGAAGAGTATGCTTTAAAAAATGATATCCTCTTTACTGACATTAAAGGCCTGCTTGAAAATCCGGAGATCCGCGCGATGCTTGGCCGCCGGATTGAGAAGGTTCATCAGGAGCATGATATCCCCGGTTACGAACAGGTTAAAAAGTTTGTTGTTATGAACAGCGAATTTTCGATGGACAATAATGAGGTGACGCCAACCTTAAAACTCAAGCGCAAAATTGTGACCGCCAAATTTCAGAACGAGTTGGAAGCCCTTTATGAAGACTAATCATAAAGAACAAGATCATCGTGAGTTTAAAGGGGTTCCCGACGATCCTCGCAAGCGGGCCAAATATCTAGCCATCATTGAGGCTGCCCTGGAGGCCTTTTCAGAGTATGGTTATCATGACTGCCCGGTCTCAAAAATCGCTCAGAAGGCCAAAGTAGCGGATGGCACAATCTATCTCTATTTTGCCAACAAGGAGGAGGTCCTGGTTTCGGTTTTTCAGGAGAAGATGAACCGCCTGATAAGTGATATTGAAGAGTTGACGAAGGAGTGTGGCAATGCCTGGGATAAAATTGAGGTGTTGATTCGCTACCACATGGCGGCTTTGGGAGATAATCCGGTATTGGCAAATTTTTTACAGATTCAACTGCGTCAGTCAAGCAGCAATATTCGCCAGGGAATTGCCGAGCCTTTGCGTAAATTTTATCGGCTCATCGAGAGCTTTGTCGAGGAGGGCCAGAAGGAAGGCGTGATAGAATCAGCTCTTAATGCCAATATTGCCCGCAAGGTGATTTTTGGCAGTATTGATGAAGTTGTCAGCTGCTGGGTTTTGAGCCGGCGCCGATACGACGTTAAAGAGAGAATTGAGGATGTTCTCACTATTTTACGCCGGGCATTTTTGGTAGAAAAGAGTTGATGTTAGCCGGGCATTTTTTTTCTCATATAAATGAGTGAGTGTTCAGCCATTTGTTTATAAGTATATATTTTTATGTTAATAGTCTTGCCTGAAAATGAGAATTTTTATTTGATTACAAGACAGTAATCGGAAAAGGAGAAAAGCAATGGGAAACGGATTGGTGAATGTCAGGGATCAGAAATTTATTCTTTTTGAGCAGCTTGGTATCGATAAACTTTTCAATTCGGAAAAATATGGTGACTATACAAACGATGACGCCAATATGTTGCTCGGAGAAGCCGAGAAGTTGGCGGTTAATGAGATGGAACCGACTTATGCCGAAGGCGACAAAGAGGGCTGCACTTTAATTGACGGAAAGGTCAAGGTACCGTCCTGTTTTCACGATGTCTATAAAAAAATCTGTGAAGCGGGTTGGAATTGTGCCTCCCGCGATCCTGAAGTTGGGGGCCAGGGGATGCCTCTCTTGCTTTTTACCGCATGTGCAGAACTCTTCAACGCAGCCAATTTCCCTTTGATGATGTATCCAGGTTTAACCGTTGGCGCGGCCGCCCTGATTGAAAAATTCGGTACTGATGAACAACGCCAAAAATATATGGAGAAGATGTATTCCGGTGAATTTGGTGGGACTATGGGGCTGACTGAGCCCGGCGCCGGCAGTGATGTCGGGGCTTTGCGCACCAAAGCCGTAAAACAGGCGGACGGGACCTATTTGATCACCGGTACCAAGATGTTTATTTCAAGTGGTGATCATGATTTGACCTCGAATAATATTCATGCGGTTTTAGCGCGCATCGAAGGCGATCCGGCTGGTACCGATGGCATCTCGATCTTCATCGTTCCGAAAATCAAGGTTAATGATGACGGCTCATTGGGCGAGCCCAATGATGTGATTACCGGCAATATTGAACACAAGATGGGGATTAAGGGGTCTGCTACCTGTACCTTGAATTTCGGTGAGGAAGAGAAGTGTTACGGAGAACTTCTGGGACGTGAGCGCCAGGGCATGGAGATAATGTTCCATATGATGAATGAAGCCCGCCTTGAGGTCGGTATCCAGGGGTTGGGGGTAGCTACGGCCGCATTCGAACATGCCCGTGACTATGCTCGTGAAAGGGTTCAGAGTCGCGCTATCTGGGATATGACCAACCCCGAAGCAAAACCTGTAACCATTATTGAACATCCCGATATTCGTCGTACCCTGTTGTGGATGAAATCATACCTTGAAGGCCTTCGTGCTCTCAACTACTATGTAGCTTTTGCTTTTGACCGGGCTGAGATAGCTACAGAAGATGCCGATCGGGAAAGATGGACTGCGGTTGTCGAACTTCTAACCCCGGTCTGTAAAGCTTTTTCTACCGATAAAGCAATGGAGATCTGCTCTTATGCCATCGATATCTATGGCGGTTATGGTTACTGTTCTGAATATCCGGTTGAACAGTATCTGCGTGATGCCAAGATCACCACTATATATGAAGGTACCAACGGCATTCAGTCGCTTGACCTGGTCGGTCGTAAATTGGCCCAGAACCGGGGTGAAAACCTGAAAAGCATGTTTGTCGAGATTGGTAAAACCGCAGCTTCAGCCGGAGCCGATCCCGAACTGCAGCTGCTCGGAGCCTCTCTGGGCAAAGCTGCAGAAGCTGTCGGCGGGGTGACAATGCAGTTTAAGGATTGGGCCGATGGTGCCGGTATGGTGCTGGCAATTCTTAATGCCCGACCCTTTCTCGAAGTTTTAGGCGATGTTCTGGTCGGTTGGCAGTTGGTTCACGGGGCTCAGGTAGCTTCAGCCGCTTTGCAGAAAATCTACGCAGAGGCCGGGGCCGAATCTCAGGCTGAGCGCCGCGCTTTTGCCAGAAACAGCAGTGAGGCGGCTTTTTATGAGGGTAAAATCGCCAGTGCAACCTATTTTGCGAGCACCATCCTTCCCACCGTCAAGGGCCGCTGTCTCGGTATTCAGGCTGGAGACCGGACCCCGATCGAGATGCTGGACGCCTCGTTTGGGTAGAAAATAAGTCACAAAATATAAGTAAACTGAACATAAACAAAGGAGATCCAAAACATGACTTATCAGATAAAAAAAGCGGCAGTTCTTGGGGCCGGAGTTATGGGAGCCACGATCGCTGCCCATCTCGCAAATGCCGGGATTGAGTGTCTTTTGCTCGATATTGTTCCTTTTGAACTGAAACCGGAAGATGAAGCCAAGGGTTTGACTAAAGAGAGTCCCGCCTGGCGTAACAGTTTTGCTGAGAGAGGCCTGAAAGGGGCTATCAAGTCCAAACCAGCCTCTTTTTATGCAAAATCTGTGGCAAAATTGGTCCAAACCGGTAATTTTGATGACGATCTTGAAAAGCTGTCTGGAGTCGACTGGGTTATTGAAGTTGTTGTTGAAAACCTGAAGATTAAACATGAACTGCTGGCTAAAGTCGAAAAGGTTATCGGCCCGGATTGTATTCTCTCGAGCAATACATCAGGTCTGCCCATCAAAGAGGTCGGGGCGCAGCTCTCTGCTTCAGTCAAAGGCCGTTTTTTAGGGACCCATTTCTTCAACCCACCGCGCTATATGAAGTTGCTCGAGATTATCTCCGGCCCCGAAACTAAATCTGAAGTTGTCGATTTTATGTCAACTTTCTGTGAAGAGGTTCTCGGTAAGGGAGTTGTTAACTGTAAAGATGTGCCCAATTTTATCGCTAATCGCATCGGTGTCTTTGATATCTCCAATGCTATTACCATTATGATGGAGATGGACCTGACAATCCCTGAACTCGATGCAATTATAGGTAAAGCCCTGGGGCGTCCCGGCTCTGCGATCTGTGGTACCATGGATCTGGTTGGTCTCGATACCGGCGCCCATGTTATGAAAAACCTCTATGATGCGGTGCCTGATGATGAGATGCGGGAGATCTTTCAGGCTCCTGAATTCATGGTGAAAATGATTGAGAGTGGCAAACTTGGCAATAAGACCCGTCAGGGGTATTACAAAAAAACCAAGGATGATAAAGGTAAAAGGGTAAAACTTGCCCTCGATTACAAAACTAATGAGTATGTTGCTTTTTCCAAGCCGAATTTTGAAGAACTCAAGGAAGCTCGTAAAACCCCGGGTGGCTTTGGTGCCAGCCTGAAGTATCTCTTCAACAGCTCCGGAAAAGTCGGCGATGTTGTTCGCGCTTATCTGTGCCGCAATTTCCTCTATGCTGCCAATCGGATTCCCGAGATCAGTGATCAGGTCAACGCTATTGATGATGCTATGAGGTGGGGTTACAACCACAAACTCGGCCCCTTTGAACTTTGGGATAAGGTTGGTCTTGAGGATACGGTTGTGGTTTTTAAAGCATTAAAGATGAAGCTCCCCAAAGCGATAACAGCGATGCTCAAAGCCGGACACAAGAGCTTTTATGAAAAACGCGAAGATGGACTCTACGTCTATGATTTAGTTGCAGCCGAGTATGTTAAGATAGAAGCTAATCCAAAAATTATTCTCCTGCCTTCTGTTAAAGCGACTGGGGCTGTGGTAGCTACTAATCCCGGTGCGACTCTGGTTGATCTTGGTGATGGTATCGCCTGTGTCGAGTTCCATACCAAGATGAATTCGATTGATGCCGATGTCGTCGGTATGATTAATCAGGCTTGTGATATTGTCGAAAAAGATTTCAACGGTCTTGTGATTGCTAATCATGGTACTAATTTTTCCGTTGGGGCCAACCTTTTTGAGGTTTTTGTGACCATCCAAAAGGGCGACTGGGACATCCTTGATACCATGATCAAGGGTTTTCAGGACTGTAATATGCGCTTGAAATATCTCAATAAACCGGTAGTTACAGCGCCTGCCGGGATGGCTTTGGGTGGCGGTTGTGAGATCTCGATGCATGGTGACCGTTGTCAGGCAACCGGGGAGACCTATATGGGTCTGGTTGAAGTCGGTGTCGGCGTTATTCCGGCGGGCGGCGGCACCAAAGAGTTGATGATTCGGGCCACCGAAGGGATTCCCGATGGCACCATTGCCAGCGGTCTCAATCTTCAGACCTACTATCAGAAGGTCTTTGAAACGATCGGCATGGCCAAGGTTGCGACCAGTGCCCTGGAAGCTAAAGAGCACGGTTTTATTCGCAAGACCGAGGGCTTAAGTATGAATCGTGACCATCAGATATACGATGCTAAACAGATCGCTCTGGGGATGTCATATTTTTACAAAAAGCCGATTTCGCCAATGGTACCGGTGATGGGCGACAATTTCAAGGGAATGATCGACTCGGTTCTCTATAATATGCGAGCCGGTAACTACGTCTCCGATTACGATTGTCATGTTGCCGGTAAAGTGGCCAATGTTCTTTCCGGCGGCGATTGCGCCGAAGGTACTTATGTTAGTGAACAGCTCCTGCTCGATCTTGAACGGGAGGCTTTTTTAAGTCTCTGCGGTGAAGCCAAAACTCAGGATCGGATAATGTTCATGTTGAAAAACGGCAAACCATTGAGAAATTAAGATACCAATAAAATTAAGAGATGAAAAATTAGATTGTGATGATTATGGCAAATTAAAATGTTCAGATGCGAGGCGCCCGAAACCTGATGAATGAGGCGTACATTTAGTACGCCGCAGTGAAGAAGGTTGACGGGGAACGATGCAGGTGGGCATTTTAAGCAGCCAAAAGGAGATTAGGACAATGACTGAAGCAGTAATAGTGGCGACCGTTCGTAGTGCCGGTGGCCGATATAAAAAAGGTGGTTTGGCCCAGACTCGCGGCGACGAGATTGGTATTCAAGTGGTTAAGGGCTTACTGGCCAGAGTGCCGGAGTTAAAGCCTGAAGATATCGATGATCTGGTCTGCGGCTGCTCATTTCCCGAGGCCGAACAGGGTATGAATCTGGGCCGGGTTCTGGCTTTAGGAGCCGGTTTGCCGGTGAGCGTCAGTGGTGTAGTGGTTAATCGTTTTTGCTCTTCCGGTCTGCAGGCGATAGCCGATGCGACTTCTAAGATTCAATCCGGGTGGGCCGATGTTGTGATCGCCGGCGGGGCTGAATCGATGAGCCATATTCCGATGGGCGGCAGTATTTTTCGACCTCATCCTGAGTGGGGTGATCTCCCCAATACCTATGTCTCGATGGGAATAACCGCCGAAAATGTGGCCGATGAATTTGGGGTTTCGCGTGAAGATCAGGATAAATTTGCCGTCGAAAGCAACCGTCGCGCCCATGAAGCGATAGCGGCCGGAAAATTTAATGATGAAATTATTCCGATTGAAGCCTGTCGCTACACTACTGATGCCAAGGGACAGAAAATAAAAACCCGCAGAACCTTCTCCGTTGATGACGGTGTCCGTTGGCCGACGACTGTCGAAGGTCTGGCCAAATTGAAATCACCTTTCAAAGCTGGTGGAGTTGTGACTGCCGGAAACTCCTCACAGATGACCGATGGAGCCGCTTTTTCACTGCTTATGAGTGCTGAAAAAGCCAAGGCTTTAGGTTTGAAACCAATTGCCAAAATGACCAATTTTACTGTGGCCGGATGTCGGCCTGAAGTGATGGGTATAGGTCCTGCACTTGCAATCCCGAAAGTTCTGCAGCAGGCCGGTCTGAAAGTCTCAGATATCAATCTTTTTGAGATTAACGAAGCCTTTGCTTCACAGGCTATCTACTCGGCCAGAGCGGCAGGTCTGGAGAAACGTTATTGGGATGGAGATATCAACCCCAACGGTGGGGCTATTGCCCTTGGTCACCCCTTAGGTTGTACCGGGGCCAAACTGACAACCCAGCTTCTGCATGAGCTCCAGCGCCGCAAAGGGAAACGTGGTCTGGTCTCGATGTGTATCGGCGGCGGCATGGGTGCAGCCGGGATCTATGAGATGCTGTAGTGAGTGCTGATGCTATGACCAGTGCGCCCCGCTACTCGATAAGAGAGGAGATTGCCAGCAGTGTAACCCACGGTATTGGCATTCTCCTCTCGTTTGCAGCCTTGATGATTATGCTTGTTTATAGCGTACGCAACGGTAGCGTCTGGCATATTGTCGGAGCTGTGGTTTTTGGTTGCGGGCTGATATTGGCCTACACTTCATCAACGCTTTATCACAGTTTCCAGAAAGTTAAAGTTAAAGCGGTGTTCAGGATACTTGATCATGTCTCGATCTTTATCCTGATCGCTGCGACCTATACACCCTTGACTTTGGTAAACCTGCGGGGGCCTTGGGGCTGGTCACTTTTTGGGTTGGTCTGGGGCTTGGCTCTCTTCGGCATTATTGTTGAGTGCACCTCTTTACGTCGTTTTCGTTTGGCTTCAGTTCTGCTCTATATCGGCATGGGGTGGATCATGATTGTGGCAATCAAACCAATGCTGGCCATGGTTCAGACCGGCGGTTTGATACTCTTGCTGGCAGGAGGCTTGACTTATACAATTGGTTGCCTTTTTTACGCCTGGAAGCGCTTACCTTATAACCACGCTCTCTGGCATCTCTTTGTGCTGGGGGGGAGTGTTTGTCACTTCTTTGCCATTTTGTTTTACGTCTTGCCTTACTAATAATGAGGGGAAAATGTCCGAAAAAAAATATCTAAAAGGCGGCGGATTTCTGTTGGCTGCAGGTAAAGCTGACAAGATTTTTACACCCGAGAATTTTACTTCCGAACAGCGCATGATTGCGAAAACAACGGCCGATTTTGTCCGCCAGGAGGTTTGGCCGAAAATTGACAAAATTGAAGCTCAGGAAGAGGGTGTAACTCAAAATCTGATGTCGCAGGCGGCCGAGTTGGGATTGTTGATGGCCGATATTCCGCAAGAGTATGGTGGTATGGGTCTCGATAAAGCAAGCTCAGCCTTGATTACCGAGAATATGGGGATGGCCGGCTCTTTTTCGGTGACCCATGCAGCCCATACCGGTATCGCCACACTGCCGATCGTCTTTTACGGCACAACCGCGCAAAAAAAGAGATATCTGCCGGGCTTGGCCGATGGTCAAATTGGAGCTTATTGTCTGACCGAACCGGGCTCCGGTTCCGATGCTCTGGCCGCCAAGGCCACAGCTGTTTTAAGTGAAGATGGAAAATATTACCTGCTCAACGGCACCAAACAATTTATCACAAATGCTAAATGGTCGAAAACCTTTGTTGTTTTTGCTAAGGTCGACGGTAAGGCCTTTACGGCGTTCATTGTCGAAAGAGATACGGTCGGGGTTTCTATCGCTCCCGAAGAGCTTAAACTTGGAATCAAGGGGTCGTCGACAGCCGCCCTGGTTCTCGAGGATGCCAGGGTTCCGGTTGAAAACCTTCTTGGCGAGATTGGTAAAGGTCACCTGATCGCTTTTAATATTCTCAATATTGGTCGTTATAAATTGGGAGCCGGGGTTCTCGGGTCGGCCAAGTTGGCACTCGAGTACGCAGTTAAATATTCTATAGAGCGAAAACAATTTAAAAAATCCCTCTCCGAATTCGGTCTTATCCGAAAAAAGATAGCTGAAATGACGAGCCGAATTTTTGTTGCCGAAAGCCTGGTTTATCGCACAGTCGGCCTGATTGATAATATCCTGGAAGGGGTTAAGGGAGGATCTGAAGAGGATTCGCAACAAGCTCTTGCAGGCATTGAAGAGTATGCCATCGAGTGTTCAATTGCCAAGGTTTATGCTTCAGAGATGGTCGATTATGTTGTTGATGAGAGTCTGCAGATTTTTGGAGGCTATGGCTACAGTCAGGAGTATCCTCTCGAACGCCTCTATCGTGATGCCCGTATCAACCGTCTTTTTGAAGGTACCAGCGAGATTAACCGCCTTCTGATTCCGGGGATGCTGTTGCGCCGCTCATTGCAGGGTGATCTGCCGTTGATGCGAGTCCTGGAAAATCTGAAAAACGAGGTGGCTGACACGACTGTCGGGAATGAGCCCTCAGAAACCGGGGTCGGGGAGTTCGCCTGGTACCGGGAAAAACTTGAAGGAGCGCGAAAAGCGGTCTTGATGGCAGCCGGCCTGGCGGTTGAAAAGTATCATAAGGATATTGCTGAACGCCAGGAACTCCTGGCTTTGCTCGCCGATATGATCATGGAGTATTATGCTTTAGAGAGTTCCTTTCTACGGATTGAGAAGGGCTCCTTTGCGACTTCCGACTGGCGCTCTCAGGCTCTTTTGAACTATTTTCCGGCGGCCATGGAACGCCTTCGTTCATGGGGTCGTGAGGTTATTGGGGCAGTGGTCACTCCCGGTCAGCTGGCCGTCAAGCTCGAAGTTTTTGAGAAATTCTGCCGTTCAACACCTTTTGACACAATTTCCGTTCGCGACCTTCTGGCCGAAAAAATTATCTCTGATGAAGTCTATCCCAGAGGTTCATTCTAACGGTCGGATTTTATCTTGACAAAGTTGGTTTTGTTTGTTATGTTTGCTTCATAATCAACATAACCCAAACAAATAAAATAACTGACTAGTGGAGGAAATCATGGCTGAAGGACAAAATCTGATTTACAAATGTGAACTATGTGGCGCAATGGTTGAGGTTCTTGATCTCGGTGCTGATGATCTTACCTGTTGTAATGAAGCGATGAGCCTGGTTGAGGCCGGCACTGTTGATGCGGCTAAAGAGAAACATGTACCGGTAATTGAAAAAGTTGCCGGCGGGGTTAAAGTTACGGTTGGCAGCGTAGCCCATCCGATGGAAGAGAAGCACTATATTGAGTTTATCGAGATTGTTGCCGATGGTAAGCTTTGTCGTAAGTTTCTGGCTCCGGGAGAAGCTCCGGAAGCCTTTTTTGCAACCGATGCCGCCTCAGTTACGGCTCGTGAGCATTGTAACCTGCATGGTCTCTGGCAGGCGGAGATTTAATAGCGATCTCTGATATTCAGTAAAACTAAAAGAAGCCCGGCTTAATTTAGCCTGGCTTCTTTTAGTTTTCACTCAACTTTCTGACTTGAGTGAACCATATTGTATTAAGGTAAGAAAGCATGATCTCAGTTTGTATTTCGGTTTTTCTCTGCGTCTTTGCGTCTCTGCGGGAGACAAGAAACGTTTTCCCGCAGAG
>JANTGZ010000059.1 GCA_024762675.1 Thermodesulfobacteriota bacterium
TATTAACAGACAAAACTCTATAGAACTAAAAAAACATGGTTTCAAAAAACGACAAGCACAAAGAATCGACCTCCAAAGAGCACCCTATAATCACGATATTTTCCGACTGGTGCAAAAGTTGCGGAATCTGTGTCGCCTTCTGCCCCAAAGAGGTACTGGAGATGGATGAAAACGGCCGAGTCTTTGCTAAAGCCCCCGAAAAATGCATCGCCTGTCACATGTGTGAAATCCGTTGCCCCGACTTTGCCATCAATGTCGAAGAACCCAGGCCGGTTGCTGGCTCCCGGGAGGATAAATAAATGAGTAAAAAAACCTCCTACCAGTTAATGCAGGGCAATGAGGCTGTTGCTGAAGGAGCCTTGGCCTCCGGAGTCAGCTTTTTCGCCGGCTACCCGATTACCCCCTCGACAGAGATAGCCGAGATCCTGGCTGACCGCCTGCCGGAGAGCGGTGGTAAATTTATCCAGATGGAAGATGAAATCGGCAGTATCGCTGCTATCATCGGGGCTTCTATCGGAGGCAGTAAATCACTCACGGCAACCTCCGGACCAGGATTCTCTCTAATGCAGGAGAATTTGGGTTTTGCCTGCCTGGCCGAGATCCCTTTGGTAATTGTCAATGTCATGCGGGCCGGCCCCTCAACCGGTCTTCCGACAAGCCCTTCACAAGGTGATGTCATGCAGGCGCGCTGGGGTACTCACGGAGACCATCCCATCATTGTCTTGACCCCGTCCAGTGTTGAAGAGGCTTTTCACTACACTACCAAGGCGGTCAACTTTTCTGAAAAATACCGCAATCCTGTTATTGTCCTGATGGATGAAGTCATCGGCCATATGCGGGCCCGGGTCAACCTCCCACCTCAATCGATGGTCGAACGGATCAACCGAGTTCAGCCCAATATGCCGCCGGAGTGGTACCTGCCCTACGAACGTTCCGCCAACGGAGTCGCACCGATGGCCAGTTTCGGCGACGGTTACCGCTACCATATTACCGGCCTGGTGCATGATGCCAAAGGCTTTCCAACGGCCAATCCGAATGAAGCCCGTGATAATATTCGTGGCCTCTTCGCTAAGATCGAGCGCGGCTTTCGCGAAATATGCCTGGTCGACTACGAGTTGATGGAGGATGCTGAACACGCCATTGTCGCCTATGGCAGCATGGTTTTATCAGCCCGTTCCGCGTTAGAGCAGCTACGTAAATCAGGCATCAAAGTGGGTCTAATCAAACTCGGCACTCTCTGGCCTTTTCCCCGCTTTGCCTTAGAGCATTACCTGCCGCAGTTAAAAACCGTTCTCGTTCCGGAACTTAATATGGGCCAGATCTATCGCGAAGTTCTGCGGGTCAACGCCGGCAAGTCCCAGATCGAAAAAATTAACCGGGTCAACGGCACGATCATCGCCCCGGATGAAATCGTTAAAACAGTTAAAGGGATGATAAGATGATCAGCAACAGTCAACTGGTCAACAAGTATTTCCGTCACAGCAAAAAATTTCCCCATATCTGGTGCCCCGGTTGCGGCATCGGGACGATTCTGGGAAATATGCTGCGGGCTATCGACAATCTGGCCATAGACAAAAATGATATCGCTTTCGTCTCAGGCATAGGCTGTACCGGGCGAGCCCCGGTCTACGTCGACTTCAACACACTGCATACGACCCATGGAAGGGCTCTACCCTTTGCTACCGGTCTGAAATTGGCCCGGCCGGAACTGAACGTACTGGTCGCCACTGGTGACGGTGACGCCACCGCAATCGGCGGCAACCATTTAATCCACGCCTGTCGCCGCAACATTGACATTACAACAATAATCTTCAATAACTATATTTATGGTATGACTGGAGGTCAGTACAGCCCGACGACACCTCATGGTGACAAAGCTTATACCTGCAAACTTGGCAACATCGAGAGGCCGTTCAACATCTCAGCTCTGGTGGAAGCCGCTGGTGCCACCTTTGTTGGACGGACAACCAGCTACCACACCTTGCAACTCCAGAATATCATCAAAAAAGCGATCCAACACAAAGGTTTTTCAGTCGTCGAAGTCATAACTCACTGCCCGACCACATACGGCCGCATCAACCGCAGAGGCAGTGCCGTGGAGATGTTGAAGTGGCAAAAAGAGGTGGCCGTCGATAAAAGTCGGGCCGACAAGATGAACCCCAAAGAGCTCGAAGGACGGATTGTCACTGGTGTTCTGATAGAAAAAGAACTGCCGGAATTCTGCGAACAGTACGATACTATTATAGAAGAGGCGCAAAACCAAGCCAAAGGGAAACTGGCGTGAAGCAGATTAAAACTGAAATAAGACTGGCGGGCAGCGGTGGTCAGGGGCTTATTACAGCTGGTATCATTCTCGCTGAAGCCGCGATTTTAGATAATAAAAATGTCGTCCAGAGCCAGTCATATGGCCCTGAGGCGCGGGGCGGCGCGAGCCGGGCCGAGATCATTATAGCCAATGGCCCAATCTATTTTCCGAAAGCGACCTGGGTTGACATTCTCCTGGCGATGACTCAGAAAGCCAGCGATCAGTACTCATTTGACTTGAAAGCCGGGGGCATTTTCATCGTCGACACAACCTATGTAAACCAGATTCCAACGAGCAGCGCCTTGGCAATTCCCATATCTTCACGAACCCGCGAGAAGTTCGGTAAAGAGCTATTCAGCAATATAGTTGCACTGGGAGTCATTTGCGAAACGACCAAGGTAGTCTCTGCGCAGGCTTTACAAGCCGCGGTCAGCGCTCGAGTACCGGCCGGCACAGAAAAACTGAATACAGATGCGTTGGCTTTCGGCAGGAAACTTGCGAAAGAAGCGATCAAAAAAAATAATGGAGTGGAAGTGGAAGTGATCGAAGCTGACAGCTGATAATTTCGTAAAATGTCCAAATTCTTTGTTGATCGCTTCTGAACATATTACATTACCACCCCAACATTAAGAAATTTTACGAAGCCATCACAGCCGGAGCGCGAAAACGGCGGACAAGTTCAATTTCACGAGCCTTTACATAACTACAGATCTCATCGCGCATGGCCGTATCAAGGCCAACAAACTCAACACTGAAAGCCTTCTCTCCCCTGCTCACAAAGCGTACTTTAACTCTGAAAGAGGCACTCTTTCCGGGCAAACACAGCTCCATAAAATCATGATCAGAGAGTTTAGAGTAGACCGCAATCGGCAGACGACACCCCCCGCAACTGATTTCAACCAAAGGAAAGGCCCCGCTGGCTGTCTTGAGAATAATCGGCTCTTCGACAGATGGTGCCACCCGGTAATATTGACGCCGATCCCCGCCCACAAAATTTTTTTTATTAAGCCTGGTCATAACTTCTAGTACCTTCTGTAAAAATCAGGCCGGAGTAGGCCTGTAAGCCGAATTCTGTGCTTCCGCCAAGCGGAAGTGATGACCATTCATCTAGGGTTACAATCGCTCGCAACCTCAAGCAGCCTACCCGCTTCGCCGAATCCGCTGTCACCAGCAAATCACTTAAGACGAGCCGCCTCAATCTCCATAAAGAAGAAAACGAAACCTATTTGGCCTTGCACCGGATGGGGTTTACCAAGCTACCGATGTCACCATCGGCACTGGTGAGCTCTTACCTCACCGTTTCACCCTTACCCACGGCTCACACCGGGGCGGTCTATTTTCTGTGGCACTTGCCTGCCTGTCACCAGGACTTCGCGTTACGAAGCATCCTGCTCTGTGGTGTTCGGACTTTCCTCCCGCACCTCTCCTCACACCTGCGGGGAGAGTCACCGGCGATCATCCAGCCTACTCCGGCCTACTTTTTTTTAGTCTTGCTATCTTTGTTATTTCCACTCTCAGCATCGTTACGATTAACCATAATGCGTTGACAGTTAGGACAATTCATCAACTCCAGCCCTTTCAGGAGATCGATATAGACTTGAGGAGGAACATTCACATTACAGCCACGACAGGTAGCATTTTCGACCGCCACAACAGCATTGTCAAAGCGCCTTCGGATACGCTGATAACGACGTAAAAAGAGCTCATCAATTTCCTTAGCTTTGGCCTGACGACCCTTCTCTCCAGCCTTAATCTTCCTTTCAAGGGTAGCTATCTTATTAGAAATTGTCTTCTCTTCTTTAGCCATTTCATCGTGCTTTACCTTAAGCTCATTCTCATTATCGGCTATCTGCTCCTTAATGGAATCGATTTCCTCAATTAATCCGAGAAGCTCAACCTCCTGTTTTTCAACCAACTTCTGGTTATGTTCGAGCTCTTTCAATACTGCAAAATACTCTTTATTATTCGAGATCTGGGTGGTTTTCTCTTTTGATTGCGCAATCAGGCCTTTAAGACGTTCCACCACATCCCGAAGATCTCGTCGCTCTACCTCTTTCGCCGCCAGCTCCTGCTGATACTCTTGAGCGGCATCTTCCAAAAGCGCAATATCCTCTTTTATACTGTCAAGTTTAGGAGCAAAACCCTCCTGAGCATTGCGAATCTGGTCCAGTCCTGCATCGATCTCTTGTAGCTCCCAAAGCAGCTGCATCTGTTTTTCCAACGTCTTTTCCTCCTGTTAAATCTGATTTTTACCTATCATCAACAAATGTATAAACAAAAAATTACAAAGATACCCAAGGTTCCCGCTCAGATTGAGAGATGGCGACCTTCATCGGAACACCATAATCCGATATAAATTCACGGCACCAGGCGGCGCAAACCTCAAGTACAGGTTTTTCCGTCGCAAAATGGCCGGCATCAAGAATCGGGGTTCCACTCTGTTCGACTACCTCACGAGCCTCATGATATTTCACATCGCCGGTAACAAAGAGATCGGCTCCAGCTGCGTGCGCTTGCTTGTAGAGGGAAAAACCACTGCCGCCGCAAAAAGCTATCTTTTTGACCTTATGATCAGGTTCATAGCCAACCAGTCTGATGGAGTTGACCCCAAGCCGCATTTTAACGAACTTGGAGAATTCAGCCAGAGTCATATAATCTGCCAGGGTACCAATGCGACCCGGACCACTAGTATCATCTGGAAGTTTCATAGGATAGAGATCATAGGCCGGGACCTCATAGGGATGAGCTTGGTGCAAAGCACCCAACACGCTTGCCAGCAAGCTCTTGTCAAGCACGGTTTCAAAACGAATCTCATCAACTAAATTAATTCTGCCTACTTCACCGACTTTGGGAGATGCCCCGGATCCAGGTTTAAAGCTCCCGACCCCAGGAGAGCGAAATGAACATTCACTATAGCGGCCGAAACCCAACCGTCCGGCCCCGGCGACAAACAGTGCGTTTCCAACCCGTTCAGCATCGACAGGGGGAACAAAGGTCACCAACTTATAGAGTTCCTCTAAATGCGGTACTAAAGGCGAACAGTCGGTTACACCAAGCAACCCGGCCAAATGGTCATTAACTCCTCCAGCCACACTGTCAAGATTGGTATGAGCGCTGTAGAGGGTTATGCCGGCGGTCAATGCCTGATGAAGAAGGTTGCCCGGGAAGAGATCAATATCCAATCTCTTTAGAGGTTTAAAGATGAGTGGATGGTGACTTAAAATGAAGTTGGCGCCGACAGCTAGCGCCTCGCTAACCACGGCCGGCGAGAAATCCAGACAACAGAGTATCCCTTTAAGCGACCACTGTCGACTGCCAGACTGCAGGCCGCAATTATCCCAAGACTCGCTCAATTCGGGCGGGATCTTCTCGTTAAGGTAATCGATCAAGCTACCGTGACTGATCTGATTATAGCAGCCCGCAGCTGGACTCATAAAAGGGAACCCCTACAATAAAAAAAGTGCACCTTCTTGGGGTGCACTTTCATCTTTCCGCTCTCCTGAGACTCAACCTTAGTGGCGAAGTCACGACCGGGATATATATAATAAGTAGATAAATTTCCGACAATCGGCATCTCTTCTCAAAAACCCTGGAGGAAACATCCTTTCACAGTTAATGGGCCCACCTGGGTTCGAACCAGGGACCTACCGGTTATGAGCCGGTGGCTCTTCCAGCTGAGCTATGGGCCCGCAACAGCTTAGACAAGCCGCGTTTTGTACATTATCAAGCGCCTCTTTGTCAAGTATAAAATAGCCCCGGGGCAACCGTTGCAAATCATTTTACATCTTGCATCAACTCCAGCATTGTGCCATAATAATCAATCAACCAAACACTTAACAACACCCTGCTTTGATCCAATTCTTGTTAATCAACCAGCAAAGTTCTCTTAATTCATGCCCAGCAAATCGGGTTCACCTGAAAACACTCTATCTCTCAATTTCAAACTGATAACTATGACCGAAAACAGTCTCAACAATGAACCGGCAAAAAGCTTCAGCGCTAGAATAAACAAACTTGACAAAATCCTTGCAAAGCTTGAAACCGACTGGCCCCAAGGCAATAGCCACCTGCAACGCTGGCGCCAAACCCTTACCTCTTTGGCGAGCTTACGTAGCAGTTTCAGCTTACCCGTCACCTGCATAGGTCCGGTCAAATCGGGCAAAAGCACCCTCATAAACACCCTTGCCGGAGCCGATTTATTGCCAACCGGAGCCGGCATAACTACAAGTTTCCCCACCACCGTAAGTGCCGGCAAAGACTTTTCTGCACATATCGAACTGCAGCCCGAAACTACCGTCAATGAGATGTTTTCCCAAGCCGTCAACCTGATCTTCAGTGATGATTTAGGTGACCAGCAACTCTCGCTTTTCAAAGCGGACGACCGCTTACAAATCGATGCCCTTCTCAATAAATTCCAGCACCGCAGCACTCTCACCCGACACGGCATTTTCAACGAATCCTACCGCCTTTTACGTAACCTTATCAATGGCGCGGAGAAGGTTGCCAAGCATTACCTCAACCAACAACATGATTTCATAATCAACGACCCCAACGACCAGCGCTATCGACTCTTCATCCGCGACGAAGCCCTATCCCCTTATCTGCTCGGCATCCAGATCAAGGCCCCCCTTAAACTATTACCCCCATACCTGGCTTTACGAGATCTGCCCGGCTTAGACACCCCGAACCCCAGCCATCAGGGTGTTATCGTCCAACAGCTTGGAGAAAGCCCGGCCCTTATTTATGTTATCAGCAGCCGTATCGGTCTGCGTCAGGCCGACTATCAATTGCTTGAGCATCTGCGAGAACTGGGTCTGGAAGAGCGCCTGCTCTTCGTTATAAACCTCGACCTGGATGAGCATCAGAACAAAAATGAACTTGAAACTATGCTCGATCGCTGCACCAAAGAGCTGCGGGAAATGGGCTTCACCCAACCGCTCTATGCTTTTTCGGCGCTTGCCCTTTTCTGGTCCCGGGCGGAAATATTTGCCCAATTGAATAAAGCCTGTCAGCAACGTTTTACGCAGTGGCAGGAAGAGGGCGAAAAGCTTGCAACCTCCACCAAGGGTGCGGAAGATTTCCTGATACGCCTATTCGATCTGGGGGAAAATGAGGCTACTACTGCGCTGCTGCAACACAGTGAAAAACGCCTGCAACAGATTGTCGGCAGCACGCAGCGCCTGATTGCAAACCAACTCGCCCGGCTCTCAACAGAAGAAAATGCGTTAAGCTCAGACCAAACCTGCCAACATGCCAACCGTCATAAAGTCGATGCCGTCCTCAAAGAGGCCGAGCGTATCATTACCGGAATCTGTTCCGACATTGAGAAACACAGCTATATTGGAATCACAAATTGGCTAAATGATAAGGGAGACAACAGCCTTAACAGATATTTGAGTCGGATAATTGACAGTTATCATCCTCCCCTTGAGCTCTTGCCGGAAAAAAACCGCAATCCACTGACTCCGGTTCGAATCATCGACAACCACTTTCAGCTCACCATTCCATCCCAACTTAGAGAGCGAGTGGTCATCGAAACCGTAAAATTCATGGCATCTCTACACCTGGAGATTAATGAACGCCTGCTAAATGGATGTGCTCCACTTTTTATTCTCTGTGACAACCTTATCGGCAAAGAGAGTGTCACTCAGGAGGAACTCCCGTTGCCGGTTAAAATAGGTGGAGAGATGCCGGAGTTTACGATGAGCAGTCAAGCCGAAGAACGTTTTGCCATTTTCGATAAAATTCATGATCTGGCCGTCCTCTGGAGCAAAAAGATAACCCGCTTAAAAGATCGCCGACCGCTTGGCGAAGAGTATGGACAACAACTAAAAAAAGCAACTCTTAAAGAGCTGCCTCGCTGGCTGGGAAACTATAGGGAACAACTAAAATATGCCTTTCTACGCCACCACCTTGAAGAGTGCCGTGAACTGACAAGCTCATTCTTTATCGACCTGTTAACAAGTACGGAAATGGCTCTGGAACACTCCGAACAACTTACCGGCAACGACCGACTGACAACCGCTAAAAAGATAGAAGAGTTAAAAGAGATAGAAACATTGCTTAATGAGCTTCGTGATTAGGAGGCTGTCCGAGAATAGAAATTTTTTCTCAGATCGAGGCATTTTTTTCAAATAAGCGCAGACATATACCTAATATTTCGAGCATTATTTTCAAAAAATAACGAAGAGCTGGGGAGAAATGACATTTTCGGGCAGCCTCCTAGGAGATCATGCCCTGATATCTATATGTTTGCCGGCTTGGCCAGGAAGCATATCGGACTCCGGATTTGTTTCTCCCCCGGATCCAGAATCGTCACCCGCTTCTTCATTACCGGCTTGATCTTTGTCGTCCCGGCGTGATTCACGGTCCCTGATCAGAACCGTATCAGCCGACTCCATGGATTGAACCTGCTTCTCTTTCTCCTTCGCTTCGGCCAGTTGCTGAGCCGCAAGTTTACTTTGCTCAACCTCTGCTCCATGCGCCCCCTGCTGCTGGACTTTGCCTACCGTATCTGTCTGCAACATGATCTGCTGTAAATCACCTACTCGCATCGGTCACCTCCACAACAATCCATCACTCATAACTCAGACGTTCCGGAATTAAAAAAGGACGGTTAAGAAACCGTCCTTTTTTATACATGATCAAGCAGGAATTTGCAAACGTTGCAGAGATCTCGCCTGCCCGCTATCTTCATCAATTTCAGCGATGATCGCCGACAACCAGGGCTCTTTCTTTTCAACCTCGTAACGCTGCGGTTTACCATTAAGAAACTTCTCTATCACACGATCAGGTTTCATGCCGATCACCGAGTTGCGGCCACCTACCATCCCGACATCAGTTATATAGCCGGTACCTCGGGGTAAGATCCTCTCATCAGCAGTCTGCACATGGGTATGTGTCCCCACAAACAAAGAGACCTGCCCATCCAGGAAAGTAGCAAGAGCAGTTTTCTCAGAACTTGCCTCAGCATGGAAATCAACCACAATAATAGAAGTCTCAGCCTTCAGTTTAGCGACCAAATCACGCCCTGTTCGAAAGGGGCAGTCAGCCGGCCCCAAAAAGACCCGGCCAGCCAGATTTATGATTCCGACTTTAATCAGCGGACGCCGCTCCAGCTCAATCACAATTGCGCCCTCACCCAAGTCATCTACCGGATAGTTAGCCGGACGTAAAAGACGATAATTCTGTCGCAGGTAAGGTTCAATCTCCTTCTGGTCCCAAATATGGTTGCCACTGGTAATGACATCGATACCCAACCCGAAAATCTCATCTGCAATTTTGGGGGTCAAACCAAAACCACCAGCCGCATTTTCACCATTGGCTATCACCAGATCAAAGTTATGCTCACTCTTGAGGCCGGGCAGTAACGATGCCACTGCCTGGCGACCGGGACGACCGATTATGTCACCAATAAAAAGTAACTTAATCACCAAACTGCACCCCGCCTATTTGGCCACACCGAAAGCCCTGGTCTCACGAATCACAGTCACCCGAATCTGCCCGGGATAGGTCAGCTCTTTCTCAATTCTTCCGGCAATATCACGTGACAAAACGACCGCATCTTCATCGCTGATGTCCTCATGATTGACCATCACCCGAACATCTCGACCGGCTTGAATGGCAAAGGTTTTTTCAACCCCTTTAAAGGAGTTGCCGATATCTTCAAGGGCCTCAAGACGTTTAATATAAGCATCAAGCATCTCTTTACGGGCTCCCGGCCGGGCCCCGGAGAGAGCATCAGCCGCCTGCACCAAAACATCAAGAGGATGTTTGATCTCAACATCACCATGATGAGCCTCGATCGCTTGGACAATCTCCGGTGATTCACCATGGCGCCTGGCAAAATCGGCTCCGATAACCGCATGGGAACCATCAATTTCATGATCCATAGCTTTACCGATGTCATGAAGAAGACCGGCCCGCCGAGCCGTCTTGTTGGGAAGTTTCAACTCATCAGCCATCATCCCGCAAATAAAAGCCACCTCTAAAGAGTGCTCATAGATATTCTGGGTATAGCTGGTCCGATACTTTAAACGCCCTATCATGCGAACCAATTCCGGGTTCATACCGTGCATACCTAAATCAAAGATCGCTTTTTCACCGGCGTCTTTAATGGTCAGGTCGATCTCACCCTGAACCTTATTAACAACCTCTTCTATTCGAGCCGGGTGTATACGGCCATCACTAATTAGACGTTCAAGGGCATTTTTGGCCACAGCCCGGCGCACCGGATCAAATGATGAGATAATAACCGCTTCAGGGGTATCATCAATAATCAGATCAACCCCGGTAGCCGCTTCAATGGCCCGGATATTCCGACCTTCACGACCAATTATCCGGCCTTTCATATCATCACCAGGCAAATTCACTACCGAAACAGTCCGTTCAGAAGCATAGTCACCTGCGTAACGCTGAACCGCCTGGGCGATAATCTTTACAGCTCTTTTTTCGGATGTTTCCTTGGCTTCATCCTCAATCTGCTTAACCCGCTTGGCCGATTCATGCTTAGCCGCATCCTCCATCAACTTCATCAACGTCTCTTTAGCTTCAGCCTGAGTCAGGCCGGCAATACTTTCAAGCTTATCTCTCTCTTGCTGTAAAATTTCTTGAACCTCTTTCTCCTTAACTTGAGTATTTTTCTCTCGCTGAGTCAGACTCTGTTCCCGACGACTGAAATCTTCATCTTTCTTGTCGAGATTCTCAACCCGTCTTTCCAGACTTTCCTCTTTACCGAGCAAACGTTTTTCCAGCCCCTGCATCTCTTTACGGCGCTCGACCATATCCGATTCAAAATCAGATTTGGCCTTCAAGACAACATCCTTAGCCTGCAAGGCCGCCTCTTTACGCAACAGATCAGCCTCTTTACGAGCTTCATTAATAAGTAAATCAGCTTCCTTACGGGACACATCATTACTTTTTTCTGAGACTTTACGATAAACCAGAAAACCTGCGGCCATTGCTACCAAAGCCACAATGACATTTGTAAGTATTAATTCCATGCTAAAAACTCCTCTTTATGGCTATCATCAAATATGGCTTCGCACTTATGCCATACAATAACAACAGCTTCCTGTCGGCTACAACAGAAAATTATCCGCCCTGCGAAACAGTACGGCTTATAGAATATACTTGCCCGGAGAAAGAGAAAAAAGAGGAGGAAAGGAGAGAAACAAAGGCGAATAAGAGGGGCAAGACGAAAGAAGTCTCCACCCATCAACTAACTTTTGCCAGTCTCGGCTTGCAGGACACCCTCAACGACCTTGGGAGCAGCAAACCTATTTGAAATCAGCTTTTAACAGTGTCGCACAGCAATGCCAGGAGAAATGAGTCGTCAAGGGGTCTTTAATTTCGTTTGAGATAATAGATGATAAAACCATATACTATAGTCTCACTCATGACTAACCACTGAACTTAACGTCAACATATCGAAGCTTCAACCTGAACTGTCATCGGCTTAAAAAACGACTTTTACTCATCTGCGCCTTAATATAATACAAGGAACAGCTCTTCAATTCTCTATCTATCTCAATCGGGCAATCGCAGTAACAAAAAATTTGCTCCCGCAGACCCGCTAAATACCTTTCAAAACGAACCGTCAGGTCATGCTAAGCGCACAACCTGACGGCGTTACCGGGAGTCGCCTTTCGGCAAGCTCTTCGGTCCCCCCCAGATTACCGTGTAGGTGCTTTCTTTGAACCTTAAATCTTAATGTCGGTGGCTATAAATCCTTTAGGATCATCCCCAAAGGGAGTTCACACCGGACTTAAGCTGCCACCCTATAAGTAAAAGGTGTTGGCTCAAAAAAATGTTCACTTATCACGTATAACACAGGGGAGCAAACTATATATTACCTCACTAAGATTACACAAGCACTTTTTTACAACTCAATAGAGGATATTTCGGCCAGCAATCCTTCCGATCGCTCTTTTATCTCGCCAAGGTTCTGTTGATGTGTAAGGCACTCATCCGCGATATTCAAAAGAGCCAGCATCACCAATCTGATATCAGAAACTCCAGTCTTGTGCTTTAGTCCGATTTGATTGTCAAGCTCATCAAGTCGGTGATTTACAAACTCAACCACCTGCTGCACACGCTGACTGTCAGCATCAGTACGAAGCGGATATTTCTTGCCACGAATAGTTATCGTAACACTATTTTTCTCAGCTACCATGCATTCCAGGTAAAACCTGCTCGTTCCCAGGGTCCTGACTCTCTTCAGGAAGATAGTTGTCTATCTGCCTCAGCAACTCTACCATTTTTGCATCAACTGCTGCAAAAACATCCTCCTGGGTGTTTACTTTAGCCTCAAACTCAGCTAGGGACTTGGCCTGTTCTTGAACCACCTGCAGCAAACGATCACGCTCCTCAAGAACCTCACGATAACGCTGACCTAAAGCCAAGGTCCTTTTCTCCAGACGAACAAAACTTTCCATGCCATTTTCCATAAACAACTTCTCAAAACTTAATGGTCGGGACGAATCTGCGACAACACTTCCAAACCCGCTCACATTCCCAGCAGATCCTCGATCTCTCTTATCCGAGCCTCGATCTGTTGGCGCTCCCCCTGAACGCTCACCAAGAGTTCTCTCTTCTTGAGCTGCAAGAGCTGCATCTCCAGGGAATAATCCCGGCAACCATAACGTCGGGGCTGCTCCCCGGCTCGATATCTGGTCTTGTCCGTCAATCCTGAAGACTCCATAACCAACTATTTCTGTTTGTTCTTAATAAAAACTACCATACGGTTATTTCAAGTGTCAATGTTTTTTGCGAAAAAAATTCTTTCCAAACTCAAGAAAACCTCCCCGATTCCCCGAAAAGCATCTTTTTCATAGCTAAAGCATAAAACTACCTAGGTTATATCAATCGCTCAGGCCACAGCCTGCCCTGATAACTACCATGTTCCTTCTGGTAACGGTCAAGATGCTGCAAAACCTGCAACTTGTTACGAGCCCAGTCGGGGGCGACAAAAATATCCCGATAACCTTCGGCCGTCAATCTCTGAACCACCACTTCAGGAGGCAGTCGTTCAAGAAAACCAGCTACTCGGCTGACATACTCGGCCCGATCCAACAAAGGAAAAGGTTGAGCCTGAAAATCTGCATAGAGAGGAGTACCCTTAAGAAGCAAAAGAGAGTGAATCTTGACCCCGTCAACAGGCAGTCCAGCGACGAAGTCGGCAGTCTGAAAGACCATCTCCCGACTTTCCCAAGGGAGGCCGATTATTGCATGCACGCAGAGTTTAACCCCGCTGCCGGAAAGCATCTCGACAGCCTTAATAAACTCTTCCAGAGAGTGTCCTCTATTAATTCTCTCCAAACTTTCGGCATGCATTGACTGCAGACCATATTCGACCCAAACATCATAATCGGAGCTGAACCCGGCCAATAATTCAACCACCTCCTCGGTTATGGCATCGGGCCGGGTACCAACTGATAAACCGACTACCTCATCTACCGAAAGAGCCTCTTCATAGAGTTGCTGAAGCTTTGACAACTCCGCATAGGTATTGGTAAATGTCTGGAAATAAGCAACAAAACGGGTCGCCTGGCGTAATCTTTTATAGAGCCGCTTACCCTCTTCGAGCTGTTCACGGACACTCGGCAACGGACCCTGCTGGCGCAATTGAGAGCCCCGCCCGTCACAATAACTACAGCCCCCCCAGCCCCGACTGCCATCCCGGTTGGGGCAAGTAAAACCGGCATCAATCTGAACCTTGTAGACCCGTTCAGAAAAATGGTTCCGGTAGTAACTCTTCAAATCGTAATAGGGTTTGCCCATCACCCACAACGGATGTCTCAGTTTTTCAGAAGGCATAAAAACTCACTATTTCCTTAATGCTCCGGCAATCAGCTCAGCGGCAATATACCCCGAACTTATTGTTCTTTTTTCTCCATGGACCAGAACCAGGGCAACTGCAACCTCTCGGTCACTTTTCAGATCTCTGCCAAAACCTGCAAACCATTCGCAACGCCGGTTACTATTCGGCATATCGAGACTGCCGGTCTTACCGCCAACCTCCCAATTCCGATAAGACCTTTTTCTCTTGAGATGCTTAAAAGCCTTACTTGCGGTGCCATATTTGACCGTTGCCCGCATCATGGCGACGAGTTCGGCACAAGCCTTTTTATCAACCAGCTGAAATTCAGACTGGCGCTCCTGGTGATAGAACAACTCAGCCCCATTTTCAGCTATTACCCGAGCAACAACAAAGGGCCGCTTTAATTTTCCCGATGCCAATGGAGCACCGGCGATCAAAGCTGCATGCAGAGGTGAAAGCGTTGTCGTCTTAATAAAACCACTGGCCGTCTCAGCCCGTTGATACGTCGTATCAGAGGCCCTTACAACACTTGACGAAACCGACAAATCAAAACCTAGCGGACGATTGAAAGCGAAGGTTTCCGCAAGCTGCAAAAGTTGATGATCAGGAAAATAATCAATTCCAAATTTGCCAAATACCGGGTTGACACTACGCGCGAAAGCCTTTTCAAAAGAGACCTCGGAAGGCTGGTAACGATAACGGGATTTACCCAATCCAAGCTGATACTTGTAAAGGGTATGATACCGACCGATTACCGGAAACCTGGTATGCCGAGTCACGCCCTTTCTCTCCAGAACCCCATAAGCGGTCACAATTTTGAATAATGATGCTGCCGGAAAAGAAGAGTCCAGACAGAGATTACCTGAATCTTGCGGTAGAATAGTCCCATTCTCATCGGCATGACGATAATCGGCCATCGCCTCTATCGCCCCGGTCTTCAAGTTCAACAATACTCCGGCCCCGATCTGAGGGTGGTAGCGCCGCATCAGCTTCAACAAACTAAGCTGTGATTTTTCATCAATGGTTGTAAAAACTGTCAACCCTGAACCGATTTCAGAAGTTGAAGTGATTACCGATGTGGGTGGAAGAGTAGAAAAAAAATCGTTGGAAAGCAATCCGGAAAGCTTGCCTGGATTAAGAGACTGCTGCCATATTGCCGGTTCAAGGGGGGAGAAAGAGTCATCGGCGAGTAGCATGGACACCGATTTACTCTCTCTACCGGGAAAGAGAGAGACAAACCCCGCCAGCACCAGGAAAACCACCCCGGCACATAGAATGCGCGTCCAGGGTACACTACCTCTATAATAACGAGCCCACCAAATTATCCACAGATTATTTCGCAAGAGAGTTCAATTTCCATAACATTCTAATTCGACAATACCCAAGGCAGAGGGTAACAATCATAAAAAAAACGCCCTCTGACCACCAGAAAAAGCAGCTAGAGGGCACCATATTAGACATTTTTCATCTCCGAGAAGAGATCATTGGCCACCACCCTCCTTGAGGCCGGTGTAGACCGAAA
>JANTGZ010000060.1 GCA_024762675.1 Thermodesulfobacteriota bacterium
TTCTTAAGCTCAATTTCTGTTTTTCCAGCGCTCATTCCGCCCAAATTGCTAACTCGCGCTAAGGCGCTCAAACAACAGCAATTTTAATGGGCTCTTTGCGCTGGGAAAAACGACGAAATTTCGCGAGACGTTACAAAAAACCACCTGAACACCCTAAAGTTTAAGGCTGACTGAATAGTTACAAAAAATTTAGGTTAAATGTAAAATGAACCTTTTAATAGCTCAGAAATGGAAAAAAAACAAGTAGATGAAGCAATCAAAAAATCCCAGCAACTTCAGTCCGGCAAACCGGACAACGTTTACTGGAAATTTTATTATTGACCACCTTAAAGCCATAGCGTTCAATCAACACTTCTCCACAGTGATGACAATATGTATTTTCACCACCAATCCCGGGACGATTGCCTTCAAAAACGTAGCGTAAACCGGCAGCAAGACCGATATTACGTGCCTTTTCAAGAGTTTCCGGCGGGGTCGGCGGAACGCCGGTTAAACGGTAGGTTGGAAAAAAACCGGTGACATGCCAGGGGATGGAGGGGGACACTGATACCAGAAAACGAGCCAATTCTTTTAGCTCCGACTCATCGTCATTATATCCAGGAATCAACAGGGTAGTAACCTCTACCCAGATTCCTTGAGCGACAAAATCACTGATCGTTTCAAGAACCGGGGTCATGCTGGAGGCCCCGCAGATTCGACGATAAAAGCTGTCAGACCAGGCCTTAAGATCAATATTGGCCCCCTGTATCAGAGATCGCAAACGGTTCCTGCTTGCTTTAGTCAAATAGCCATTGCTGACCATCAGGTTAAGCAGCCCCTTATCCATCCCCAAAGCTGCAACCTCAGTCATGAGCTCAAAATATACCGTCGGCTCCGTATAAGTATAAGCCAGAGATCGACAACCGGTGGCCAGGGCGTCTGAAACCAGATCTGCCGCTCTAAGGTGGCGACCGACAAGTTCTTTCTCAACTCTCGGCATTTGTGAGATCTCATGATTCTGACAATGGCGACAGCGAAAGTTACAACCGGGTGCGGCCAAAGAGTAGCTTTTAGAACCAGGGTAAATATGATAAAAGGGCTTCTTCTCGATCGGATCAACATGGCTGGCAACCACGAGATCGGCAACTAACGTATAGAGGGTTCCCTCCCGATTCTGTCGCACTCCGCAGATCCCGGTCTGACCCGGCTGCAAACGACAAAAATGTGCGCACAAGTCACAACGCACTCGATTTTCCGGCAACTTGCTATAGAGTTCCGCTTCCCGCATCATTCACCTCCCGTCAAGTAAGAAATTATCAGTGGGCAGTAGATCGGATTTTTTACGACGCTATCAAATTTTTATTGCAATTTTAGTGTCGGTTGGGTATTTCAGATTGTTTCCGCTTTTCTCACATTTTCACGACTAAATTACCAGACTAAAAACTCCGGTAAAAAGGGAAAAATTTTATGGCTACTATCAAACAGGCTCTTATAAGCGTCTCCGATAAAGCGGGGATTGTCGAATTTTCACAACAGTTGATCGCCTTAGGGGTTCGCATCCTTTCGACCGGCGGCACGGCCAAACTCCTGCGCGACAATGGCCTGGAAGTAGTTGAGGTTTCTGACTACACCGGTTTTCCCGAGATGCTTGACGGACGGGTTAAAACCTTACATCCAAAGATCCATGGCGGTCTCCTGGGCCGTCGTGACCTGCCGGAGCATGTCGCCAAAATGGCTGAGCACAACATTGAGGCAATCGATATGGTGGTCGTCAACCTCTACCCCTTTGCTGAAACTATCGCCAAACCCGACTGTGCGTTTGCCGACGCCATCGAAAATATCGATATCGGCGGCCCCACCATGTTACGTTCGGCAGCCAAAAACTATGGGGCGGTTACGGTTATCATTGATCCTGGCGATTATGCCCCGATTATCTCTGAAATGCAAGCTCACAATGGCGCAGTCAGCACGGAAAGCAATTTTTCCCTGGCCAAGAAAGTTTTCCAATCAACCGCCTCATACGATGCCTCCATAGCCAACTACCTGGGACGCTTTCCGCGCCCTGACGCACATCCTCTGGAACAGTACTTTCTACCCGAAACTTTCACCTGGCAGGGAACCAAGGCCCAGGATCTACGCTATGGTGAAAATCCCAACCAGCGGGCCGCTTTCTATAAAGATGAAAAGCTTGATGAGCCATGTATCGGCAATGCCGGTCAACTTCAAGGTAAAGAGCTCTCCTTTAATAATATTTTAGACAGCAATGCCGCCTTCGAACTGGTTAAAGAGTTTAAAGAACCGGCTGCAGTCTTCATCAAGCACACCAACCCCTGCGGAGCTGCCACTTCGACTTCTGAGCCCCTGGCCGAAATCCTGCGGCGGGCCCGGGCCTGCGACCCGGTTTCAGCTTTTGGCGGCATCGTCGCCTTAAACCAAGAGGTTGATAAAGAGAGCGCCGAAGTCCTTAGCGAAACTTTTCTTGAAGCGATCATTGCTCCGGGTTTCAGCTCGGCCGCCCTTAATATCCTTGAAGAGAAGAAGGCTTTACGCCTGCTCGAAGCGCCACTCCTTGAAGAGTTCCAGCCGAGTGGCCTGGATATGAAAAAAGTTATAGGCGGCTTCCTGCTGCAGGAACGCGACCTTAAAGATACCCCGAGTGACAAGTGGCTGACGGTAACCAAGCGCGAACCTTCAAATGAAGAGTTGGCGACCTTGCAGTTCTCCTGGAAAATCTGCAAACACGTTAAATCCAACGCCATCGTTCTGGCAGCCGACAATCGCCTGGTCGGGGTCGGAGCCGGGCAGATGAGCCGAGTCGATTCAGTTAATATTGCGGTCATGAAAGCCCTGGTACCGACTGCCGGTTCGGCTCTGGCATCCGACGCCTTCTTCCCCTTTCGCGACGGCATTGATGCCGCAGCCAAAGCCGGGGTAACGGCAATCATTCAACCCGGCGGTTCCAACCGTGATGAAGAAACCATCGCGGCAGCTAACGAGCACAATATTGCAATGATTTTTACCGGCAATCGCCATTTTAAACACTAATAAACTGATTGAGGAGAGAACATATGAAAATTTTGGTGGTTGGCGGTGGTGGCCGTGAGCACGCTTTGATCTGGAAACTTTCCCAAAGCAATAAAATCGAACAGATCTTCTGCGCTCCCGGCAATGCCGGGATCTCCTCTTTAGCAACCTGTGTACCGATCGATGCCGATGACATTGAACGGTTGCTGGAGTTTGCCCGTAATGAAAATATAGACCTGACTATTGTCGGCCCCGAAGACCCTCTGGTTGCCGGTATCGTCGACGCCTTCAAAGCGGCTGAATTAAGGATTTTCGGTCCTGACCGGGCGGCAGCCGAGCTCGAAGGCAGTAAAACCTTCTGCAAGAATCTATTGAAAAAATATGAGATACCGACCGGAGACTTTGCCTCTTTCGACAACCTTGATGATGCCATCGAATATGTCTATAAAAAAGGGGCGCCGATTGTCGTCAAAGCAAATGGTTTAGCGGCCGGCAAGGGGGTTGTTGTCGCCCAGACCGTCGAAGAGGCCGAAAATGCAATCAACAAAATAATGCGGCGGCGGGCCTACGGTGATGCCGGCAAAGAGGTAATCATCGAAGAATTTCTCGAAGGTGAAGAGGCCTCATTTCTAGCTTTTACAGATGGCGATATCATTGTACCCATGGTTACCTCGCAAGACCATAAGCCGGTTTTCGACGATGATAAGGGGCCCAATACCGGCGGCATGGGAGCCTACTCTCCGGCCCCGGTAATATCAGAAGGGCTGTTCCGTCGAATTATGAATGACATCATGATTCCGACAGTCAAAGCCATGGCCGCTGAAGGGTGCAAATTTCGCGGCATTCTCTATGCCGGTCTGATGATCAAAGACGGCATCCCCAAGGTTCTTGAATTTAACACCCGATTTGGTGACCCTGAAACCCAGCCCATACTCATGCGGTTAAAGAGTGACCTGCTGCCCATTCTTGAAGCCTGTATTTCCGGCCACCTTGCCAAAACAATTGTCGAATGGGACGAAAGACCGACGGTCTGCGTCGCCATGTCCTCAGGCGGTTACCCGGACGAATATGAAAAGGGCAAGGTAATCTCCGGCTTGAATCTAGCCGGACGACTTAAAGACGTTATGGTCTTCCATGCCGGCACAGCCAAAAATGAAGACGATAAAGTAATCACCAACGGCGGCCGGGTCTTAGGGATTACGGCAATTGGTGATGATATCCCCCAGGCCATCACCAAAGCCTATAATGCAGTTTCAAAGATAAGTTGGGAAGGCGCTCATTATCGTACCGACATCGGCCGCAAAGCTTTAAAGAGAATCTGATATGAAAAAAAATCTTGACATCCTCATCCTTATGGGCAGCGACTCAGACTGGGAGGTCATGAGTGAAGCCGCAACCCTGCTTGAACGCTTCGGGGTTAATCATGATGCCCGTGTCTCATCGGCCCACAGAACTCCTGACCGAACCCTGCAGATTGTCAGAGAGGCGGAGGAAAAAGGCTGTAAGGTAATTATCGCCGGCGCCGGCGCCGCCGCCCACCTGGCCGGTGTGGTTGCCGGCCATACTCTGCTTCCGGTCATCGGTATCCCCCTTAATGCAACCTCCCTGCAGGGCATCGATGCTCTGCTGGCCACCGTCCAGATGCCGGCCGGAATCCCGGTTGCGAGTATGGCCATCGGCAAAGCCGGTGCTACCAATGCGGCCCTTTTCGCATTGCAGATTTTAGCTTCCAGCTCCCCCGAAATAGCCCGGCAACTGGCCGATTACCGCCGGGATATGGCTCAAGGGGTCGAAAGCAAAGATGCTCGCCTCCAGGAACGCCGTCAGCAAGGAAAATGATCACCCTCGACTACCCCTTTTCCCAAGTACGGCAGGCGCATGATCTTAAACTCATCGATTCGATCTGTCAATCGGGAGGGGTTATTGTCTACCCGACGGAAACCTTTTATGCGATTGGTGGAAACGCTCTCGACAAAGATCTTGGACAACGCCTTTCCAAGATAAAGAAACGCCCTTTGGATAAGCCATTCCCAAGCCTTGCAGGGAGCCGCAAAGCTCTGGAAAAACTGGTTTGCAGATGGCCTCAAAGCGCCCTCAAGTTAGCTGATGAATACTGGCCGGGAGCTCTGACCATGGTTCTCGAGGGTTGCAAAAACCTACCTCCGGCCATCATTGAAAATGATGGCAGTGTTGCTGTACGCTGGTCTCCGCACCCGTTGCTCAAGGAGCTGGCAAAACTTTCGCATATCCCCCTAATTTCAACCAGTGCCAACTTGGGTGGCCAACCACCTGCCACAAAAGCTGACCAACTCGACCCTCAACTTCTGACAAACGTCGATCTTCTGATCGTTGCCGACAACCAAAATCCAGATCCACTACCTTCGACAATTATCGACGCAAGGGTTGACCCGCCAATACTTTTGCGGCCGGGAGCGGTTGAGATACAAGGACTTTCATAAAATGGCCCCTGAAATAATCGAAAAGCCCCAGGTCATAGCTCTATTTTCACAAGGGCTGGACAGTATTCTGGCGATCAAGATTATCCAGCAACAGGGCCTCAAGGTTCAGGCAGTAAAGTTCATAACCCCTTTCTTCGGCTACGAAATCAAAGGCCGTGAACTGGAGTTTTGTGAGAAAATCAAAACCGTATACGCCATAGATCTTACCATCATTGATTTGACTGAAAATTATCTTAAGATGCTGTCGGCACCTCAATATGGCTATGGCAAGAATTTCAACCCCTGCCTTGATTGCAAAATAATGATGCTCAACCAGGCTCGGATCCTGGCCGAAAAGCGGCAGGCGGAAAGTATCGTTACCGGTGAAGTTGTTGGCCAACGCCCCTTCTCACAACGCCGCGACACCATGCGCCGGATTGAAAAACTGAGCCTGACTGAAGGCCTGCTCCTGCGCCCTTTAAGTGCTAAATTATTAACCCCGACCAGAGCTGAAGAGACGGGTCTCATTAACCGTGAGCAACTCTTTGATTTCAGTGGCCGAGGAAGAAAACCTCAGATTGCCCTGGCCAAAAAGCTTAAGATTACCGATTATCCGACCCCGGCCGGAGGTTGTCTGCTGACCGATCCAGGCTTTGCAAAACGAGTAAAGACCCTCTATCAGGGCACTTCAATCCCTGCTGCTGAAGACCTTAATCTTTTGAAATATGGGCGTTTCTATCCGTTCGAGAGCTCATCTTTTGTCATTGTCGGCCGCAATCGTGATGACAATCAACAACTCCTCACAACGGCCGCCGAAAACCACTTTACCCTGCACCTGGCAGAAATGGCCGGCCCGGTTGCAATCCTCAAGGGAGAGAAAGAACATCTCGCCTTCGCTGCTGAAAAACTCTGCCTCCACAGCAAGGCCAAAGAGCTTGGTTCAGTCAAAATAAATTGGCGACAAGGAGATGAATCAGGAAGTTTGACGCTAGAAGGTTCTCTTAAAAAATGACCCCTGAAGACAATTTACCGCAAATCAAAAAGTTAACCCCGATGCTGCGCCAATATATGGCCGTCAAAGAGAAGCATGCCGACAAACTGCTGCTCTTTCGCATGGGGGACTTCTATGAAATTTTCTTCGATGATGCCGCAATTGCGGCTCGGACTCTAAAGATAACCCTTACCAGCCGCAACAAGAAGGATGAAGATGCAATTCCGATGTGCGGCTTTCCTCACCATGCTGCAACCGGCTATATTGCATCTCTGGTAAACGCAGGTTATAAGGTTGTCGTCTGCGATCAGGTCGAAGATCCCAAACAAGCCAAAGGGCTGGTCCGCCGGGAGGTAACCAAAATCATTACTCCGGGTATCAACCTGGAGAGTGACAGCCTGACCCCCGATCAAGATAATTTCCTGGGCGCGATTACGCATAGCCAGCAAAAAAACGGCCTCTTCGGTCTTGCCCTGCTTGATGTCAGTACTGGAAAATTCAAGGTCACGGAATTATCCGATCAGGAAGCTTTACTTGATGAACTGGGACGCTGCAACCCGACCGAGATACTGCTGCCGACAGCCCGTACAAAGCGGGACAGCGGCTGGCAAGAAGAGATTCGCAAACAGTTTGGCAACACCCATTTTACGATTTGTCGGGAGAGCGAATCATTCTCCCCCGACCGAGGCCGTAAGCTCCTCTGTCAACACTTCGGAACTCTCAACCTAGATGGTTTCGGTGGCCAGCATTTAGGCCCCGGTATAGGTGCTGCCGGAGCCGCCCTGGCCTACGCCAAGGAGACCCAGACCAATACGGCTCTGAACCATATACAGGGAATAACGATTTTTCGACCTTCGAGTTTCATGCAGGTTGATCGCAATGTCATCTTCAACCTTGAGCTCCTCTGCACCATACAGGAAAACAGTAAACAGGGAAGCCTTTTAGGGGTTCTCGACCATTGTCAAACCAGTATGGGAAGTCGGCAGCTCAAGGAGTGGCTCCTCTTTCCACTCCTTGACAAAGAGCTTATCGAACAACGCCTAGATGCCGTCCAGACCCTGCTCGAAGAGAAAAGATGCCGCTTACAGCTCAGAGCCTACCTTAAAAAACTCTACGACCTTGACCGCCTGGCCGGACGCCTGGCTACGGCCAAAGCCACAGGCCGAGATCTTTTGAGCCTGAAAGATTCTCTGGCTTTAATACCTGAAATCAAAGAGCTACTCAGCAATCTCCCGATTCAGCCGACACTGATCAACCAGGCCCTGCTAGGCCTGCATGAGCTTAAAGAATTAAAGGAGAAAATAGAGCGATTCCTCCTGCCCGAACAACCAATTTCAATCACTGACGGCAAACTTATCCGCGACGGTATCAACAACCAGCTTGATGAACTGCGCCAAATCAGCAAAAACGGTAAGCAATGGCTTCTCGAATATGAACAAAGAGAGAAGGAAAGAAGTGGTATCAACGGTCTAAAAGTCCGTTTTAACCGGGTATTCGGCTACTACATAGAGGTGACTAAAAGAAACCTCGAACAGGTTCCTGAAGATTATCAAAGACGCCAGACCTTGACTAACGCTGATCGCTTTATAACGCCGGAATTAAAGGAGTATGAAGAGAAGATCCTGGGTGCTGAAGATAAAATCAACACCTTAGAACATGAAATCTTCCTCGCCCTGCGTCAGGAAGCCGCTCACGAAATCAGTAATATTCGTGAATCGGCTTCCCGCTTGACCATTTTTGATGTCTTAAGCTGCCTGGCAGAGGTCGCTGACGAACACCACTATTGTCGACCTGAGATTGTCACAAACCAACAACTTTTAGAGATCGGAGATGGCCGACATCCGGTCATTGAATCATTAAGCGAAAATTTTGTTCCTAACGACACTTGTCTCAAAGGTGATGAAGAGCAGTTATGGATTATTACCGGCCCTAACATGGCCGGTAAATCCACTTTTCTCCGACAAAACGGCCTCCTGGTTCTAATGGCACAAATGGGCGGTTTTGTTCCGGCCAGAACTGCCAGGATAAGTATCTTTGATCACATTTTCACCCGGGTTGGAGCCTCCGACAACTTAAGTCGAGGCCTTTCAACATTCATGGTTGAGATGACTGAAACCGCCAGGATTCTCCATCAGGCAACTGCTAAAAGTCTGATTATTCTGGATGAAATAGGACGCGGCACCAGTACTTTTGACGGCTTAAGCCTGGCTTGGGCGATCGCCGAAGAGATCCATGAAAAACTTGGCAGTCTGACCCTCTTTGCCACACATTACCACGAACTGACAGAACTTGAACTGATCAAAACCCGAATCAAAAATTACAATGTTGCGGTTCAGCAACGGGCCGACGGCATCACATTTTTGCGCCGTATAATCAAGGGATCAACCAATCATAGCTACGGTATTGAAGTTGCCAAATTGGCCGGCATCCCGAAGCCGGTGTTAGAAAAGGCTCGACAAATTCTGACGAATCTGGAAACAGCCGAGATTGCGGCCGGCGGCAATTTGAGAATGACCGGAAAGAGTGTATTGACCAGCAGAACCAACGGTCAGCAAAGCGGCTATCTACCCCTTCTGGAGCCAGCCAGCCCACCGGATGACAAAGTTTCAGCGCTTATAAAAAAACAAGACCTCAACCGGACAACTCCGATCAAGGCCTTGACTATACTTGAAAAACTTCAGAAGATGTTGACTGAATAGTTCTCTAAAAGAACTATTTCAAGGTATCCCGATGCGCCTTCTCCTGGGCCGCAAGCTCGGCAAAATTGGTTTTATCGAGACTTGTTACCAAGTCATTCTGGACATTGGCCAACTCTTTGCGAACCGGACAATAACTCATCCGATCACAGACATTGTAACCATCCAGACAGATATTGAGCTTGATATCGCCCTCCACCGCCTCGACCACAGCCCGCAGGGTCACTTCAGACGGTTTTCGGGCCATTGAGTAACCGCCCTTTTTCCCACGATGCGAAATCACTATCCCGGCCCGGCTCAGGCTCTGAAAGATACGAGCCAGAAAACCAACCGGCACATCCATCTCCCGAGCTACTTCGGGGATCACAACAATGGAACCCTGGGGTTGCATCGACATATAGACAACCCCGCGAATCGCATAATCTGATGCTCTCGTTAATTTCATAACAGTAAACCATCTTATGTTTAAAATTTAAAGTTGACAAATATTATCATATTAGACTTGCTTTGTCAAATCATTTATTAAGAGTATTTAGATCGTAAAGGTACTTTAATCCATAAAGCGTTAGGAATTCGTCAACATCGTCTATAACTGCGGTCTCGCGATCGACAATTTTAGCCAGTCCGCCGGTAGCAACCACGATAAGGTCGAGTTTTAATTCGTCTTTAATCTTAGCAACCAAGCCCTCAACCAACGAGAGATAGCCGTAAACAATCCCCGACTGCATGCAATGAACTGTATTCTTGCCAACCACCTCTGGTGGGCGAGTTAACTCCACCCGTGGGAGTTTGGAGGCTCTCTGACAAAGAGCTTCCATCGAGATATGCATACCGGGAGCAATGACCCCGCCGACATACTCCCCCTTTTGTGAGACACAATCGAAAGTGGTTGCCGTACCGAAATCGATGATCACCATTGCCTGCTTATGTTTCTGATAGGCAGCCACGGCATTGACAATGCGATCAGCACCAACTTCGCGCGGATTATCGAGCAGAATCGGCAAGCCGGTCTTAATCCCCGGACCGACCACCAGCGGTCGAAAATGAAAATATTTACTGGCCAGACCAAGAAGCTCATTGAGAACCGGCGGCACGACACAGGAGATCATCATTCCGGAAACCTCCCTACGATCCGCATCCAGGGAACGCAAAAAACCTTGGAGAAGAATTATATACTCATCCCGGGTCCGGTGGGTAGAGGTTGATATCCGCCAATTATCAAGTAATTGATCATCCCGGTAAATTCCTAAAACCGTGTGAGTGTTACCAACGTCTATTACAACAATCATCTTCAAATCCTCTTATCCAGCCAAGCCTCACCGGCTGAGAATGCCATCTTTTGGCCATCATTCGTAGTTGCCAGCAGACGACCGGTATCGTCTATGGCATGAGCCCGACAGGCTATTTTATGGTCTTCTGAATGGATCACGATATCTTTTTCGGCAAGAAAAAAGTTGCGGTTAATCAGGTCTCGAATCGACCCCTTTAAACCCTCCTGATAAAACCTCTCTTCAAAAAATGCGAACTCTCGCAAGATCCTGTCCAACAGTTCGGAAAGATCAAAATTCCTGCCACATTCACAACTTAAAGAGGTCACCAAGCCCTGCAGTTCGGTGGGGAAATCGGAAACCTGTGCATTAACATTAAGACCAACCCCGACGATAACAAATTCAGGCGTCTCTGCCCCGGGCTTCATTTCAGAAAGGATGCCGGCCAGTTTTCGAGAGTTACAGAGAAGATCGTTAGGCCATTTAATCTGCAATCCGGAACATTCACCAGCCAGAATTTTCCACAAGGCAGCGGCGGCTACCAAAGATAATTGCGGCACCTGTTCAAATCTCAGATGTGGACGTAAAAGAACTGAAAAATAGAGGTTTAAGCCCGGCGGCGAATGCCATTGCCGACCACGCCGCCCACGTCCTGAACTCTGATGATCGGCAACCACAACTGTACCGTGCGGAGCACCTTCAAGGGCTTGCTGCCAAAGATACCGGTTCGTTGAATCTAAATTTTCAAAGGTTAAAACTGCACTCCCCCAGGGAGCAATAAAGGGCTTTATCACGAAACCAGATCAAGTGAAATATCGATAGCCGGAGCCGAATGGGTCAAGGCACCGACCGAGATAAAGTCAACCCCGCAGGCGGCAACTTGCGCCACGTTATCAAGAACTATTCCGCCTGAGGCTTCCAACTTGACCGCTGGAAAACCGTCACGGACGAAAGCAACTGATTCACGTAAAAGAGCTTCATCCATATTGTCTAACAAGATAATATCAGCTCCGGCACGAACCGCTTCTTTGACTTCATTAAGGTCAGCCGCCTCGACCTCTATCTTTAAACCATGTGGAGCCAGACGCTGAGCATGAGCAACTGCATCAGTAATTGTCCCGGCCGCTCGAATATGATTATCCTTAATTAGAATACCATCAAAAAGACCGTGCCGATGATTACGAGCGCCACCGACCTGAACCGCATATTTTTCCAGAGAGCGCCACCCCGGCGTCGTCTTTCTCGTATCAACAATCTCGGCCTGAGAACCTTCAACGGCGGAGACAAAACGTGAGGTCAAAGTCGCAACCCCGCAAAGTCGCTGAACAAAATTCAGAGCTACCCGTTCGGCCATCAGGATCGAAAGAGCATTACCGCTCACTGCCATTATCGACTCTCCAGCCTTAAGACGGTCTCCATCCGCAACCATATCTTTAATCTCAAGGCTTGGGTCGAGGGTACGAAAGACCAATCCTAAAACCTGAATACCGGCAGCCACACACTCTTGTTTGGCTTTAATCAGAGCGCGCGCAGCCGTACCTGGGGGTACAGTTGACAAGGTTGTCACATCACCTGAACCCAGATCCTCTTCAAGGGCCATCTTAATCAACTTTTCAGTTGCAAACATAACTACAACTCCTGCTACAGTTTTAACTTAAATAATCTTAAGCCAGCGCCTATAGCACATGATTAAAGATTAATGCAATCTGCTTAACCCGAAAACATCAAGATTGATACTTGATTTTTCAATTCAATTACATTAGATTTTCGATTCTTTTAATAGGTTTACAAAAAACAATAAGAGATTGCATTTTTAGCAGAGATAGAGGTGGCGGATTTGCAGGATGGAAATTTTTCTCATAAAGCGGCAGGATTGAAATCATTTATGGCGATGGATATCCTGGAACGGGCCCAGGAGCTTGAACGCGAGGGACGTTCAATTATCCATCTGGCAGTGGGTGAACCCGATTTCCCGACTCCAAAAGTAATAAAAGAAGCTGCTGCCAAAGCCTTGGAAGCTGATAAAACTCACTATACTCACAGTCTGGGAACCTTTGAACTACGGCAGGCCATTGCCGATTACTATCTGAAACGTTACCATGTGAAGATCTCACCGGAACAGATTCTCGTCACCTCCGGCACCTCACCGGCCCTGATGCTGGCCTGTGCCGCCCTGCTCAACCCCGGCGACAAAGTCATAGTCAGCGATCCCGGCTATGCCTGTTACGGTAATTTTGTCTCCTACTGTGACGGCACTCCACAATTTGTCAACGTCTACGAAGATAACGGTTTCCAATATGAACCGCAAGCCTTAAAGAAAAGTATCACCTCGCAAACCAAAGCAATTCTAATAAATTCACCCGCCAACCCAACCGGCAACCTGCTTGAAGGCACCCGCATGCAGGAGCTGGCTGAGATGGGGATACCGATTCTCTCAGATGAGATCTACCACGGACTGGTTTACGAAGGCGAAGAACACTCAATTCTTGAATACACCGATAACGCTTTTGTCTTCAACGGTTTCTCAAAACTATACGCGATGACCGGCTGGCGCCTGGGCTACTTAATCGCCCCTCCCCGCTACATGCGCACCCTGCAGACCTTACAGCAAAACTTCATGATCTCAGCCAGCCATTTCGGCCAGGAAGCGGCGATTACTGCCCTGACTTCACCCGAGGTCGCCAAAGATCTGGAAAATATGCGAAAGATCTATGATGAACGTCGCCGCTTCACACTAAAACGGGTTCTAGAGATTGGTTTACAGGTTGCCGTTGAACCAACTGGAGCCTTCTACATTTTTGCCAATGCAAAAAAATTTACTTCCAACAGCTATGACTTTGCTTTTGAGATCCTCGAAAAAGCCGGCGTCGGGGTCACTCCAGGAATCGATTTCGGAAAAAACGGTGAAGGATATCTTCGTTTTTCTTATGCGAACTCACTGGAAAATATAGCTGAGGGAATGAATCGGTTGGAACTATTTTTTGACCGTAAAAGTTAACTCTTTTGGAGTACTGACAATTCAACCATCTCATAATGTAACAATATCCAGAAAACCCATCACTTTAAAGTCTGGCTTGGTTTTGCCTTTCTTAGCGTCTTTGCGGGAGACAAAAAGCGTTTTCCCGCAAAGACGCTAAGACGCAAAGAAAAACCGCGACATAAACAGAAAGCGCTGAGCTCACGAAGAATCTCCCAATCAGGCTTACTTTTCTCTGTGAACTCTGTGCTCTGTGGTTATTTATGCCCTTATCTTTTGTGCGGCAGCGGAAAAGCCAGCAAATAGGTATTACCGGAAAGCTGCAAAAGATCGTCACCGCGTTTGACCATAGCACAGACAAGTTCATCTTTGACAATCTGCATCCCCTGCACCGGCCCACCAATGACCCCGGTCAATCTCTGAACAATAAAACCGGTGCCACTATTTCTGATCATTTTGACATAACCTTTGCTAAGAAAACCATACTCACCTAACGAGGTCGACATCCCGGATTCATTATCGATCAATAAAATCTCCTTAACCCCGTCACCATCAAAATCATAAACCCTCAGCGGGGAATTGATTTGCCTTTTTTCAGTATAACTGACACGCTCAGTGCCGACCTCATACTGGACATCGTGCAATGACCCGGCAAGGCGCTCATCGCTGACCCATAAACGTTTGCTGCCCTGATAGATTTCAAGAAAATTCTGTTTATTGATAAAACAAAGCTCTTTTATCCGGTCATTATTGATATCATCATAGACTGCACCCGGCAGGGTAAAACCCATCGGCACAGAGAATTGCCCGGCCGAGGAAACCTCACCGTTCTTAAAATTAAGCCGTGATACCGAATTATTAAAGAGCTCCTCTTCAGCGAACCCCTGCCCAACAAAATAGACCCCCTTATCGGCCACTGACTTACCGCCCAAAAGTCCCATAACAAAGGGAATATTATCGGCTACTATTCGATATTTATTCTCTTTTTTTGCGATCACAAAAGATGAGAAACCATCTTCAGTCTCGTTGAAAGTATTGACCAAAATCTCATCCTTGCGATCACCGGTAATATCACCAACCTGAATATTGACGATACTGCCCCATTTATCAAAATGGTAACGGTAGCTGTATTTCAAACCCCGCTCGGTAATCTGGTAGACAAAAATCTTCTCACCATCGGTAAAAACCATCTCTGAAATTCCATCGTTATCGAGATCTCCGACATCCATCCCTTTAACCACCAGCGTGACCTCAGCCATTTGACGGTATCTGGTCAGAATCGCCCTGCCAGCTTCGGTAGTCGATAGACTATATTTACTATTTTCCCCTGTTTCCGACGAGCGCCATGTTGCGGAATCAGACAATCTATTTTGACCTGAAATTTGAGCGGAATTCCAAGCTGCGACCAGCTCCTGATCACCATTATAGAAGGTCAGATTGGGGCCTTGATTGACAACATAGAGATCATAGCCTAAAGCTCCCAGCCCGCCAGGGCGTCGCAAAGCTTGGCGATGCTGGAGACCAACACCAAAATCGGCCCAATTAAGCTGCGGCAGAGCCTCACGAGTTCGGGAAAAGAGTTCGACTCCGTTACCGTTAAGGTCGATAAAAAGAGCCGACATCGAGGCAAAACGCCTGACTAATGATCCCCGGTTTAAAGGAACTCTAAGATAGCGGTTAAGAGGACGACAGATGGCATAGTCAGCCTCAACCCGCATAACCTTAAGAGACGCTACCAACCTCTCCTGAACCCCCATCGGTCGACCGGTTGCGGGATGAATCAGAGGCTGTCCCGGCTGTAAAACCGCAAATAGATCCCCTACTGCAACCCCTTTTTTGCGCCCGCAATCAAGCACAATGCCCTGGGGACCTACTTGTACCAGGTAACCAGACAAAGGTTGAAAACGAGACATTGGCTCAGCTGCAGAGACTGGTAATGAAGCTGCTAAGAAAACTACAAACATGCAGCCGATACTAATCAGAATTCTTAACTTGTATAAATAATGTTTACTCTTCAACCCATCCCCCACAATTCGAACCCCAAATCCGGATAAACCGAAGCTGGAAAAGTTACTTAGATTTGTGTTAATTTGTGTTTATCTGTGGTTAAAAAAGCGTTAACCACAGATAAACACAAATTAACACAGATAAAAACCAACACCATCATTCGAACAATAGCGCCGACCACACAATTACCATATA
>JANTGZ010000061.1 GCA_024762675.1 Thermodesulfobacteriota bacterium
ACCAGAGACAACCTCATCCCGAGACTCAGTCGTAATCATGACTACCGGCAAGGCTGCCGTCGACGGGTCACCCTTTATCTTTTTAAGTAACTCAACTCCATCCATTTCGGGCATATGGATATCGGTCAAAACTACATCGGCCCAAAAATCCTCGAGTTTAGCCAAAGCTTCCAAGCCATTCCCGGCTTCCGCTATCTCTCCAACATCAAAACCGGACATCGTAATCACCTTCTTTATAATTGCCCGCATTGACTTCGAGTCATCTACCACCAGAACATTAAACGCCATATCTATACTCCCAAACTAACAACTGTCAACCAGTGGCGGGAAACTTCAACCATTGCCAACCCCAGCGATATCACAGGTTTTCTCCATCTCTATCTGAAAAAGAAGGAGTAATTCTTCCATGTCTCTCTCCCCGAGCTTCAACTTTTCCAACAACAACCCATGTCCGCGACAGGCCAGCCCGTCAACCCCGGTACCATAGCCGACCATTACCGCCAGATTGTTAGCCAGAGCCACCAATTCAGCTAAAAGACGAAACTCTTTTGGGGAACGAAAAGGTTCGTGGTGAAAAGCAATGGCGGCAATAATTGCCGGAGGGAAATCCCATTTTTCAGCTATCTTAGCACCAATTTCGGCATGATCGAAGCCGAGTATCTCTTTTTCAGCCTCCTGAAAAGAGCGTTCACCACTCTCCACAAGAGGCTCTATCGCCCGATATTTGTCACTGACAAAGGCACTTAACACAACCTTACCGACATCGTGCAGTAAAGCCGCAGTAAAGATCATATTTTCATCAATTTTAAGACGCAGATGACGACGTAAAACCTGAGCCATGACGGCGGTGGCCAGAGCATGACGCCAGAGTTCATCAGCAAATACGGCATACCCCTCATTGGGTTTCTCATAAATTTTACTGGCGGCTCCGGAGAGGAGCAATTGTCTAAGCTGGTCAGCCCCAAGATAGACGACTGCCTCTTTCAGGGAAGATACCTTACGCGGCAAACCGAAATAGGCCGAGTTGCAAAGCTTGAGGATATTAGCTGTAACCGCCTGATCGACCTTTAAGATATCAACCAAACTGGAGACTTCGTATTCCGGTTCCGACAGTACCTGCATGGCTTTATGCACCACCTGGGGAAAGGGCGGCATCTCATCAACTGCGGCAATGACCTCTTCCATCAAGCTCATATTTCAACCATTCCTCGCTTAGATATTTTCAGATTTGTCCTGCCATCGCCAATCTGCATATACATGGTTCGGTTACAATTGCCACCGATGTCCTCGCCGTCAACCATAACATTATTCTTCCAGAAGATTTTACGTAAGATTGCGTAATTGCGTTTGCCTATATTAAAAGTGCCGGCCGCATCCATAATCTGACTGCCACCGGCCACCTTGATAATCATCCTTTTTTTGTCCGCTCCGAGCTTATAGCACTGCTTGAATAGTAAAGGTATGCCCTTATTAGCGAACATAGCTGGATTTTTTTCCGCCTTTTCCTGGTTTATTGACGAATCTGGCAGCATATAGTGCAACATCCCCCCGACCTTGGCCATCGGGTCATAAATAGTGAGACCGATACATGAACCAAGAGAGTAGGTAACCAGAGTATCTTCGGGATTATTGCTGACCTTAAGGTCAGCAATTCCGACTGTAACCAGAGACATCAGCTCTTTTTCCTGTAGAGTGAGGGTTGAACATAGACGAGATCGTGCTTGACATTGGTCAAACTTTCCGAATGACCAATCATGAGATAGCCTCCAGGATTGAGAAAGGAGCTGAATTTATTGACAAGCCGGCTCTGGGTTTGACGGTCAAAATAGATCATGACATTACGACAGAAGATACAATTAAATCTGCTCTTGAATGGAAAATCATGCATAAGATTCAAGCGGGCGAATTTGATACAAGATGCAAGCTTCTCGTGAACTCTGAAACGACTTCTATCCCGATTGCCGGTAAAATATTTTTTCAACAGAGCCCCTGAAACATTACGCAAACGCTCCTTGTCATATACTCCTTTGCGAGCATGACTTAAAACATTGGTCGAAAGGTCGGTGGCCAAAATGCGAAGATCGCGGTTTTCCAATGCTATGTTCTCGGCAAAGGTTATAGCTATACTGTAAGGCTCTTCGCCAGTCGAACAACCCGCTGACCAGATTCTGATCTCACTTTCCGACCCTCTCTTTTTAGTTGATGCAAGCTCCGGAATAACCGTACTGGCAAGAAAATCAAAATGCTTGTCCTCGCGAAAAAAGTAGGTAACATTTGTAGATATGGCATCTAGAAGATTAACAATCTCCAGCTCATTATCACGACCGTTATAGAGGAGTTCAAAATACTCCCCATAATTATCAAGCCCGAGAGCACGCAAACGTTTGGCTAGACGGGAATGAACCAGATCGCGTTTATTATCATTTAAATTTATACCACAACGCTGATAAACAAAATCACAAAAACGAGCGAACTCCTTGTCATTAATTTTATCCAGGCCCACCATATTCATAAAATCTGCAAGGCCCTCTTCAAGCTACCAAAAGACCTATTTGACCCCATCCTCACTAATTTCAGCCAAATGATCTTCCATAACTCGACCAGCCGAACAGACCTGATCGACATCAAGAAGGATAACTATTTTTTCCTCAACTTTACCTAAGCCTTTAATACAATCCCGGCTAACCTTAGAAGAAAAGGCCGGAACTTTTTCAATCTGATCATCCCGTAAAGTTAAAACAGCATCGACCGCATCAACTACTACACCCATCACAACAGGGCCCGCCTCACCAGCAATTTCAACCACAACGATACAGGTCCGGGCGTCGTAATCCCGTAGCGGCAGAGCAAAACGTTTGCGCAGATCGGCAACCGGAATCACTTTACCTCGCAAGTTAATCACCCCGACCAGATACTCTTCTACACCAGGCACCTTAGTCACTTCCTGCATCCCGACAATCTCTCTGACCTTAAGAATATCAAGACCATACAATTCATCGACAAGGTGAAAAGTCAGATACTTATTCTCATTTCCAGAAGTCAATGCAACCTCCGCAAGAGTGTCCTGCTCTTCCATAACAAAACCTTCTATTTTTACTCGACAAAGGATAAGCTCAAAACAAATATGCGTCCTCAAATATTAGTGCCTTAAGAACACTTATTTGCGGGCCGCAAGGGCCCGAATGGGTTGCGAGAGTTGTTCCCGCAATAGATTAAGGTCGACATTTAGAGAGCCCGGCGACATCAAGAATCAAGCCAACCCGGCCATCACCCATAATCGCCCCACCGGCAATACCAGGCAGATCTTTAAGCCTCTCCCCAAGACTTTTAATAACGATCTCCTGTTTACCGACCAGTTCATCAACCAGCAGACAAAACTGCTCACTCTCATGTTCAACCACCACCACTAGAGCCTGGCAAGGGTCGGTTGTCTGGGATTCACACTTAAATACCTGATGCAGACGCACAAGTGGCAGAAGATGGTCGCGCACCTTGATCAGCTCACCTTGCCCCTGCACAGTATGGTACTGCTCTTCCAAAGGACGTAAGGATTCAACAACGTTGAGAGTCGGAATAATATAACGTTCATCTCCAACAACAACCACCATACCGTCAATAATTGCCAAAGTCAACGGTACTTTAATGGTCACGACTGAGCCTTGCCCCGGAGTTGAGTCAACCTCAACCACGCCACGCAGTTTTTCAATCGCTTTTTTCACCACATCCATACCGACACCACGACCCGAGACATCCGTAATTTTGTCTGCCGTGGAGAAACCAGGTGCAAGAATCATATTAAAGAGTTCTTGATCCGAAGAGTGATCATTTTCATTAATCATGCCCTTCTCGATCGCTTTTTTTCTGATTTTTTTAGCATCCAGGCCACGTCCATCATCGACAATCTCAATAATCACATTGCCCCCGCCATGAAAAGCTTTCAGGGTAATGGTTCCAACTCTATTTTTACCAACAATGCAACGCTCATCGGGTGCCTCAATACCATGATCAGCTGAATTTCTAATCATATGAACCATGGGATCATAGATCAGGTCAACCATATTCTTGTCAATTTCGGTATCCTCACCAAACATCACCAAGTCGATCTCTTTCTCGGTTTTTTTGGCCAGGTCTCGCACCAGACGCACCATTTTTCCAAAAGTCTGTTTAATCGGTACCATGCGCAGGGACATGGCAACCTTTTGCAATGATGATGTAATCCGTGAAAGCTGGGCCATATTTTCGGCTATTTTACGGGACTCCAGACTGGAAATATCAGGATCCTGGTGGAGCATTGCCTGAACAATAACCAGTTCCCCCACCATATCAACCAGATTGTCGAGTTTTTCCGTGTCAACCTTAATTGATGACCCAGCAGCGCCCTCTTTTTTCTGTTGCTGTTTACGGATTGCCCGGGCCACGGCTTTAATATCAGTTTTTTTCTGCTCGACTAAAATCTTACCGATTTTTTTTGGCGTTTTCTCCGGTTCGGCCACCGAGGCACCCTGCTCCGCCAAAGCAATCTCAAGATCACCGGAAGTTATTTTCCCATCACCAACCAGAATCTCGCCGATTTTCGGTACAGTTTGAGCGATTCCATCATCAGGAGATGGTTTAGCGGGGTTCTCAGCGGCCAAAAGTACTTGATGGAGATCATTGATACGATCGAGAAAAGACTTAACCGGCATCCTTTCAAGAGCCCCTCCACCGAGTGCAATATTTAGTTGTTCCAGCATCCTTTTCAAAAAGTCGACACCGTCAAGAATCAAATCAGCAGCATCGCCATCCAAGTAAAATCTCTGATTACGGGCATCGTCAAGCAGGTTTTCCAGATGATGGGCAATAACATTCATCTGTTTAAGGTTCATGAACCCGGAGACCCCTTTGATGGTGTGAAAAGGGCGAAAAATTGAATTTAAGATTTCAAGATTTTCCGGATCTTGCTCCAAATTAAGAATATTCTCTTCGATCGTGTCAAGATGTTCATTTGATTCGGCTATGAAACCCCGATAAAGCTCCTCATCCTGGCTAAAATCAACCCCGGCGAAAAGTTCCTCATCTATACTATGAGATTGATCTTCAGAGACAGGTTCTGATTTAACTTTAGGATCTGCACTCTCCAAAACAACGGTCTCACCCAAACTGACAGGTACCGATACTAGTTGGTCAATCTCCGCAACTGACTTGCCCGACACCTGCAAATCCGGAACGCCACAGCTGTCGGCACCATTGCGCAGGGCCTCTTGCATCTCAGTGATTAACCGGGAAAGCAGTTCAAGTGATTTCTCCGACTCTTTAAACTCATCATGGATAATCGTGACAATGGCATCCTGCAATCGCTCGGCGCAGGGCAACAGGTATTCCAGCCCGCTACTAAGCTCAGGTTTCCTCAACTCCTCAATACTGTTGAGCAACTGTCCCAGACCGGAAAGATCTCCGGGTTCAAGCATGACGACATTGACAGCTAGATCGTTCAATACCTGAACAACTTTTTCCTGTGGCATAAGGCACACCTTTTACACTTGAAAAGAGGTCAGCATACATATCATTGTGTTGGCACAACCAGAAACGGGATAACATGTCTAAGTAGATTTGTCCAGCAAATGAGCTCTCAAAAACAGTAAAAAACCCTTCGCTTTCAAGCCCTTGCAATAAAGCGCCCCAAGCCCTTCCCGATACCGAAACAGATTTAAAATCCCCCTTTTATGGAATCGACCGGAAAACAATAAAACTTTACCGATCTATTTAAACTACTCAACTTAACTTTCAGGTTGACATATTTTATCCAGATTGACTATAGTCTCTGCCCTTCATCAACTTTCAACCTTAAACACTGTCAGCAACAATGAGCATTCTCAATATAGATGTCTATCCGGCTCTGGTTTTAAAAAGAAAAACCGAGAAAATCAAAAACATTGACGACAACATCAGGCAACTGGCTGAAGATATGCTGGAAACTATGTACAAGGCTCCCGGGGTCGGCCTGGCTGCACCCCAGATAGGCCACTCTATAAGTCTTGTAGTCGCTGATCCCGGAAAAGAGGATGAACCTTCACCTCTAATCCTGATCAATCCTGAGATCACCGCACATGAAGGCCAAACCGGCATCACTGAAGGTTGTTTAAGTGTCCCCGACTACACCGCCGAGGTCCCCCGTCATCAGAGAATTATAGTTAAAGCCTATACCTTAGACGAAAAGGAGATTGAGTTGACCCTGGAAGACTTTCCCGCAATCGTTCTCCAGCATGAACTCGACCACCTCCAGGGTATTCTTTTTATCGATCGGATCAGCCGCCTGAAACGCAACATTTACGATCGTAAATTGAAAAAAGGGACCCTCAAGTCATGAAAATTCTACTTCTAGCTTCCGGAGAATTTGCAATCCCCACCCTGGAAATAATCGCCGGGCATCGGCCTGCGGTTGACCTTAAGCTCTTTTCACAACCGGATCAAGCCAAAGGCCGGGGCCGCAAAAAAGCACCAACACCAGCTAAAGAGGCGGCCATAAACCTTGGCCTGAACGTCGAATCTCCAAAAGATATCAACGCCCCGGAAAGCCACCAGCTAATTACTAAGTTTGCCCCGGACTATCTGATTTTAGTGGATTACGGCGCCAAACTTAGTCCGTCGACAATCGCTCTACCCAAACGGGCCGCCATCAACCTTCACCCCTCACTGTTGCCCGCTTACCGGGGTCCGGCACCGATGCCCTGGGCTTTGATCAATGGTGAACCGATGACCGGCGTCACAACCCAACTGATTGGGGAGAAGATAGATTGCGGCAATATCCTGCTCCAGGAACCCACCTTTATTTTCGACCATGAAACTCTGCCCCAGTTATCCCGGCGCCTCAGCCTCCTCGGGGCGCCATTGGTCTGGCGTACGATTACTGAACTGCAAGCCGGAAACATAGAACCTCACCCCCAGGACGAACGCCTGGCTTCATTGGCGCCCAAATTTAAAAAAGAGGATGGCCTTATCAACTGGCAGGCACCGGCCGTGGCCCTCTTTAACCGCATCAGAGGATTAAACCCCTGGCCCGGCACTTACACATTTCACCACGGCAAAAGAGTCAAGATTATCGAGGCCCGGCCCGTACAAACACCTCCAATCATGGGGCCCGGCGCCATTCTGGTTGACCGCGACAAACTTCTGGTCGGCTGTGGACAAGCCAGCGCCTTAAGCATCGAGCGCCTGCAGGTGGCAGGCAAACCGATCCGCACTGCCGACGAATTTCTGCGCGGCTACAAGGCCCGAGAAAATGATTTTTTCGGCATTCGCTAGATGAACTCTCCTAAAACTCCCGAGCCCGCCCTACCGCCCTCAAAAAAGAGGATCTTCATCGGTCTTTTAGGGCTTACTTTTGCCCTTATCATGCTCCTGATCCTGATTGGTGGTTGGGTTGCAACGATTGGCTTGAACCATCTCCATCCGGGCCTGACCCTGGTCGCCCAGATCGTTGCCATTCTCTCCTGCATTTTTTTAAGCGGTATTATTTCGGCCCTGATTTTCTCGATCCTCCTGGAAAAAGACCTGCCTTTTACGCAAAGGATTCGCGGCTTAGGGATCAAACTCTTCCTCCCTTTGATGGAGATCCTGGGCCCCCGTTTAGGTGTTTCAAAAGATCGTGTTCGCAACTCTTTCATTGAAATCAATAACCGTCTGCTGATCTCCGGAAACCGCCACAAGATCGGGCCGGAACGCCTGCTCCTGCTCCTGCCCCACTGCCTGCAAAGGGCCGACTGTCAACGCCGCATCACCAACAGTATTGAAAATTGTCAACAATGCGGAAAATGTGACATTGACGCCCTGATCAAACTTGCTGAAACTTATAAGGTTCGCGTCGCTGTCGCTACCGGCGGCACCCTGGCCCGTAAAATCGTTCGCGATCACAAACCGAAAATAATCGTCGCCGTAGCCTGCGAGCGTGACCTGACCAGCGGCATTCACGACACCTTCCCCCTGCCGGTCTACGGCATTCTTAATCAGCGCCCTGAAGGACCATGCTGGAATACCAGAGTCGATGTCACCGAAGTTGAAAAAGCGCTGCGAATTTTCTTGAAAAGGGTCTAGCGGCAAGATGTCCACACCCCCTTTTGCTCGCGAAATAGAAAGCATTGCCGCATCTATTGCAGAATCTGCAACTATCCACATCAGTGGCCTGCAAGGCTCTGCTCCGGCCCTGCTACTGAGCCGGTTGAACCGTCTTAAGGCCTCCGGCTTTATCATTATCAGTGATGATTTTCAAAAAAGTCAGGATCTTTGCCGCGATGTTGCCGCCTACCTGGAGCTGGTACCATCATCAACGCCTAAACCTGAGCTTTTGACTCTGCCCCCCTTGCCGCGCCTGGCTTACCGACAAACCCTGCGCAGCGGCCGCATTGAACGCGAGCGCATCAAAACCCTGGCCCAAATCCGCAATCTTAAAAGTTTTCTCTGCTTCACCACAATTGCTGCCTATGCCGACCGCCTGCCCGCTCCAACAAGTTTTTACCAGCGCTTTTCCCGACTTGAATGGGGCCAGACAATAGACCGGGAACAACTTTTCAAGCAGCTTGAAAAATCGGGATATGTTCGCGTCCCGGTCGTTGACGAACCTGGAGATTACAGTGTCCGCGGAGGTGTAATTGACATCTTTTCAACCCTGCATGATGAACCTGTGCGCCTCGATTTTTTCGGTGATGAGATTGAATCGATTCGCCCGTTTGATCATTTGACCCAGCTCAGTAAAAAACTTGAGTATGAATTCATGGAACTCGGCCCGGCCCGGGAAGTCCTGGCTCCATCCAATCTTGAGCCGGCCCGGCAAAGGGTCAGACAGCGTTTTGTCGAACTCAATGATTCCCATATCGCTTTAGGACCGGCCTTAGAGGAGCTCGGCCAGAGTCCGAATCGGCCCGGCTTTGAGGCTTGGCTGCCGGCCTTTGAACCGCAATGGCATTCGCTGACCGATTTCTTCCCTGACGACAGCGTCGTCATCTTCATCGACCCTCTTGATCTCAGCGAACAACTTGAAGACTTAAACCAGCAGCTCAAGGAGGGTTATGAGCGGGTTCTAGGAGAGCAGCGCCTGACCTATCCTCCCGATGCCTACTTCATGCCCTCCGACCGGGCCCTCAAAGGTCCCGACAGCCGCGCTGCAATCTATATTAACGGACTCAACTACAAACCGGCAATTCCTAACGATAGCGATAAAGACAACAACACTCGAGAAATTCTTTTTAAGACTCGGGATAACCTCTTCTTTAGGGATAGCATCAAGCAAGCGGCAGGAGGAACCGGAGAAAATCCCATAAGCGCCGGCGTAACCCTGCTCAAAGAGCATCTAGCCCGGGGCTACCGCATTTTCCTGGCCGGCCGCAACCAAACGACTAGCGAACGCCTCAAAGCCCTCCTACTTGAATACGGCCTACCGGTTGAAACATCTTCGGAAACAATTAAGCAAACGGTCCAAACTATCACCTTAAAAACTGTCCGTTTAAGTTGCGGTGTCCTGTTGCCGGCGGAAAAAACTCTTTTTTTAAGCGACACCGACCTCTTCGGCCCTAAACAGAAAGTAAGGGCCGCAACCAGGCACAGCCAGGAGAACCGTGACTCTTTTTTTGATGATTTTGCCGAAATCAAACCGGGTGACCACATCACCCACATCGAACACGGGATCGGCCGTTATCAGGGTTTAAAAACCCTGACCGTTGAGAACATCGTCAATGAATACATGATTCTTGAGTACCAGGGGGAAGATCTTCTCTATGTACCGGTCGACGCTTTTGACCAACTCCATAAATACCACGGAAGCGGAGACAAAGCCTCCACCCTGAGCCGTCTCGGTGGGCCACAGTGGGCGGCATCCAAAGAGAAAACCAGAAAGGCGATCGATGATCTGCTCCTTGAGCTCCTTGATCTCTACGCTGATCGCGAGGTTATCAAAGGCCGGGCCTGTTTGGAGCCGGATCATATCTTTCGTGAATTCGAGGCCGCCTTTGCCTACGAGGAGACCCCTGACCAACGCCGGGCGATCACTGAGGTCATTAATGATCTGACAGCGGTAAAACCGATGGATCGCCTGGTCAGCGGCGATGTCGGTTTCGGCAAAACTGAAGTCGCCCTGAGGGCTGTTTTTCTGGCGGTTTTATCAGGCCGTCAGGCAGCTATCCTGGTACCGACTACAGTTCTTGCACAACAACACTTTGAAACTTTTAAGGAGCGGTTTACTAACTATCCGGTCACGGTTGCCGTCTTAAGTCGTTTCCGAACTCCGACTCAACAAAAGCAAGTCGCCGCAGGTTTACGTCTGGGCACAATTGATGTGGTTATCGGAACCCATCGCCTGCTCCAAAAAGATATCTCGTTTAAGAATTTAGGCCTTCTTGTTCTGGACGAAGAGCATAAATTCGGCGTCCGCCACAAGGAGAAGTTAAAGAACTTAAGACGTCACCTCGACGTTATCTCGATGAGCGCGACCCCGATTCCGCGCACCCTGCAATTCTCGCTTTCCGGAATGCGCTCTTTAAGCGCGATCACGACCGCCCCCCGCGATCGTCTGGCGATCCGAACTTTTGTCGCTGCCTATGATGATATTATCATCCAGGAGGCGGTTGAAAAAGAGCTTGACCGCGGCGGCCAGATCTTCTTTGTCCATAACAGCGTCGCCACCATCGAAACCCGGGCCGCCCGCTTAAAAGCCCTGCTGCCCAAGGCTAGAATCGGCATAGGTCATGGCCAGATGCGGGAGAACGAACTGGAAAAAATAATGCTGGACTTTGCCGAGCATCAATATGACCTGCTCCTCTGTACAACCATCATCGAGTCGGGCCTCGATATCCCTAACGCCAACACTATGATCGTGGAAAACGCGCAAAACTTCGGCCTCGCTCAGCTCTACCAGTTACGCGGTCGAATCGGACGCTCACAACGTAAAGCCTACGCTTACCTTCTGGTCCCGGAACTCGAAAGACTAACCCCGGAAGCCCGCAAACGGCTCAATGCTCTGGCCGAAGCCAATACCTTAGGGGCCGGTTTCCGCATCGCCATGCAGGACCTCGAGATTCGCGGGGCCGGTAATCTTCTGGGCAAAAAACAGTCGGGCCAGATCTCGGCCGTCGGCTATGAACTCTACCAGGAGATGCTAAGTGAGGCGATCAACGAAGCTCGCGGCAACCATCAACCCCGCATTCCGGAACCTGAAGTCAAGGTCAATCTTTCGGCCCATATCCCTTCCGGCTATCTTCCCGATCTGACCTTACGATTACAATTTTACAAAAAAATTGCAGCCACCGAAAGTGAGATCGAGCTGAACCATTTAGAGGATGAATTGAACGACCGATGCGGCCATCCGCCGGAAGAAGTACTTAATCTACTACGCCTTAAAAGCCTGAAAATTCTGCTCAAAAGCTATCGCGTTCTGGCCTTGGAGCTTGGTCGTAAAAAAGTAAGTCTCCATTTTGACTCCGATAGTCCTCCTAAAGCCGAAAAAGTCATGGCCCTCTTGCAAGAGGAGCCAGACCGCTGCAAACTGACTCCGGACCACTGGTTCAGCATGGAGGTCACCCTGGAACCCCATGAACTCTACGCCTGGTGTGAAAAGCTGTTGCAAAAAATCCATTGACCTGATAGATGAGCGGCGTTTTTTGAGAGTTAAGTTATATATTCAATCGATGATACACACCTTCAAACCAAAAGGAATATTCATGAAAAATCACTTGCGCAATCAGGCCAACCTCTCACTTTTCATCGTTTTTTTTCTTGTTCTGACCATAACAATTGGATCTCTGTCTGTAACCGCAGCTGCCTCCGACCCGGTAGTTGCTGAAATCGGCTCAGAGAAGATCACCTTAAGTCAATTTCAGGCTGAGTTAGAGAAACTGCCGCCCAATTTAAGACAGATGGCCAGCGATAAAAAGATGCAGAAAGAGTTTCTTGATCAGCTCGCAACCTCGCGGCTTCTCTACCAGGAAGGGATAAAGCAAGGTCTAAAAAAAGATTCGGCGGTCAAAAGCCAGATCGACGAAGCGACCCGAAAAATTGTCCTCGGCGCTCTTTTGCAGCGTGAAATTGAAAACCGCATAAAGGCGCCGAGCCCAGAAGAGGTAGATCAGTACTACCAGACCCACACTAATGAGTTCCAACAGGAAAAACAGGTCAAGGCCCGGCATATCCTCCTAAAAGATGAAGCGGAAGCCAAGAAAATCGCTGCGGAACTTCAAAAAGGTGCTGATTTTGCTGCCTTAGCCCGTGACAACTCTTCCTGCCCGAGCGCCGCCCAGGGTGGTGATCTGGGTTTTTTCACTCGTAACCGCATGGTCAAAGAGTTTGCCGATGCCGCATTTGCGCTTAAGAAGGGTGAAGTCAGCGCCCCGATAAAGACAAAATTCGGCTACCATATAATCAAGGTCGAAGAGATCAAGGAAGCTAATGCCAAGCCTCTTGAAGAAGTACGTACCACAATTGAAAACAAACTCACCCAGGAGAGAAAAAACCAGATTTTCAAAGATTATGTCGAAGGCCTGAAAAAGAAGTTTAAAATAGTTCTGCACCCTGACGTTATAGAAACTAATTGAACAAACTATTCCAGCAACTTTTCAGCATACTGTTATTGGCCTTGATGGGTACAGCTGTTCTGACCTGCTGCTCTCCTCCCAAAGAGGTGGTCGCGACTATCGATGGGGAGTCAATCACCAGAACCGAGGTCAAGGTCCGTCTTAAAGGCTACCGTGAAGAGAGCACAACCGAAACAGTACCGCCGACCGTACAACAAAACCAGTTCTATAGTGCCAAAGCTGTCTTAGAGCAACTCATCAATGAGCGCCTGTTGCTCCTTGAAGCCCGGCGTCAGGGCTTAATCAGTGATGCCGGGGATAACCCTGACAGTAACCAGACAGCAATGCGAAAAGTTTTAAGCCGACTGGGAAAGGAGGTTCCTTACCCTAATCTGGTAGAAGCCAAAAGATTCTACGAAGAACATACCGAAGAATTTGCCGTCACTCCCCGCTATCATCTTGAACATCTGCTTTTAAATTCCGAGCATTCGGCCTGGGAACTTAAAGAGCTGTTAGATAAAGGGGAGATAACTATGGCGGAAGCGGGCCGCAAGCAGGTTGCTGGAGCTCGAATCGCCGACAGTGGCAAAAACCGCCTGGTAACAGCTGAAGAGCTGCCCCCCGGCCTGGCCGAAATCCTTCCCAGATTAAAACTTAATGAGATCAGCCCTGTCATCGCAACTCCCTACGGCTACCACCTGATCCGGGTCGAAAAGCGTCTGCCTGCGGGGAATATACCTTTTTTTGAAGTTGAGAACCGAATCAAGGATATGCTTTTTGCCCAACGTTTGCAAAACAACTATCAACGCTGGTTAAAACAGAGCAAAGAACAGCATACCATTGAAATTTTTCATCAGCACCTCTCTGACCTGTAAAAGAGATAAAACATGAATCGAAAAATTCTCCCTCCCGGTAAAATAGTTTTCAGTTTTTTGCTGATTGCCCTCACTCTGTCGCTCTTCCCGCGTCTGGCTCAATCCCGCATCGTCAACCGGATCATGGCAATCGTCGGCAACCAGGTTATTACCTCTATGAACCTACGCCAGGCAATCTCGGTTGAGTATCCCCAGGAAGAGTTTGAAATTCTTCCTCTAAAAGAACAGAATAGCGTCATCAAAAGAGAGCTTGACGGGCTTATAGATGACCTCCTTATCGCCCAAAAAGCGGCCTCTCTCGGCATAAGTATCACTGATGAAGATATTGAAGCCACTATTGAACGGGTCCTGAAACAGAACCGTATGAGCCAGGAGATGTTGGAAAAGGCCCTGGCAAGCCAAAACCTTGACTTCACCTCCTATCGCAACAAAATCGGCAGTGACCTACTCAAAGCTAAATTTGTCTCCAGGGAGGTTAAGGCTAATATTATAATTACCAGTCAGGAGGTTCTCGACTATGCTGAAAAGAATGATCTTTTCACCCGTGATGAGAGCGTCACTCTGGCTCAGATTTTTATCCCAAAAGGCTCACCAAATGCTGCCTCCGGTAAAGCCAATGAAATCTGGAAGACAATCCGTAAACGTCTGAAAAATGAAGAAAATTTCTTTGCCCTTGCAAGTGAGTTCTCAGAGGGGCCGGCAGCTAGCAAAGGTGGACGCCTGGGTACCTTCAAGCGCGGTAATCTACTATCGGAGATCGAAGAGGTAGCTTATAAACTACCCTTAGGTGAAGCCAGCCAGGTAATATCAACTTCACTGGGAGATCATATGATTATGATCTCCAACCGTACCGGTGAAGATGAAGAGCGCTCCCTATCGCCGGCAGCAGAAGAACAGATCAAAGGAAAACTTTACGAAGAAAAGATGGAAAAAGCCCTAAAGAATCTGGGCCGGGATCTGCGTCGCGAATATAGTATCAAGATTATGCAATAAGTACTTATAAAAAACTATAAAGTATATTTTTTTACCATGCCTTCCCACCCTGCCTGCCGGCAATGCCGCCACTACTATGTCACCTATGACCCCAAAAAGCCGCATGGCTGCCGGGCCTACTCTTTTAAAGCAAAAGAGAATCCGGCCCAAGTGGTTTTGAGTTCTTCAGGAAAACCCTGCCTGGTGTTTCTTGCCAGAGAGAAGCAAAACCAACCATAAATAAAATTTATCTCTTTTTGATCGCCCTCTATATTAACGAAAAAACCAGAACCGAGCCCGGGCAAAACTCAAAATGCAATTGACGACCAATATTTTTATGGTATATTACCAAAATAGATTTAAAAAACTGACCATTCATAACCGAAAGCAAACATGATTTCAGGATCCAGAACTTAAAGTTACCGTTTCATCAAGGATCGTAACTTAAAATGGCCCTGTTTTTTCCAAAGGAGTACAACTCAACCCCCTACCGGGCTCTCTACGACAGCCTCTCTCCGGTCGGCCGCCTGATGATCCAGCGGGAATTTGTCGGGGTAAGTTACCTTAGACGTTTTATTCTCCTTAAAAGTAGACCATCGGGCCCCAGTTTTAAAGGGGAACAACTGACTGCCGGCCGCTTTATCCATAAGAAGCTGACCATAAACCGCCTTGTCTGGCAACGCAAAGACATTGTTAAAGCACATCTAAAATTAATCTTCCGCCACTATATTTTCGGTTTTCTAGTTCAACTTACAAGTCGCAAACAAGAACTCCCCCTACCCCTACCCTCACCTTACTGCTACTGGGAGACACCGGTCAACCTGCTAGTCCTGCGCTGGATGAACCGCCATCGCCAGAGCTGGGAAAACGCCATCAACTCCTCAGTTGAGCAAGTAGTTTCCGAATCGATTCGTCATCACTTTGTTTACTGCCTGCTCTCTTTCGTAATTGCTAAAAAAATCTACAACCGGGATAAAATGGATGAAGAGACTGATGCCATCAAGGCTCTGGCACTGCCCGCACTG
>JANTGZ010000062.1 GCA_024762675.1 Thermodesulfobacteriota bacterium
CACATCATCACGATTGATGCCGATGGGCAGCATTTCGGTGAAGATCTTCCCGCTTTTTTTGCAGCAATCAGCAAAGATCCCGAAGCTATAACTGTGGGCTGCCGTAAATTTGATGAAACCTATGTCCCCGGCAGTTCCCGTTTCGGGCGCAGTTTTTCGAACTTCTGGTTTCGGGTTCAGACCGGGCGCAAGATCGGTGACAGTCAGAGTGGTTTTCGGGCTTATCCTTTAAGTGTGCTTAAGGCCTTCAAATGGCGGGAAAAACGTTACGCTTTTGAAAATGAGGTTCTGGTCCGGGCCGCCTGGTCCGGTATTAACGTGCAAGAGATCGACATCAAGGTTCACTACCCTATAAAACAGGAACACATCTCCCATTTTCACCGTCTCTGGGATAATTTACGTTTAAGTTTCTTAAATACCCGGTTGACGATCCGTTCGATGCTACCCTGGCCTCATAATCAGCTTGATAGCGAAGGACTGCCTCCAGCAGAGCCGGTCTCGATTTTTCATCCCTTACGCAGCTTACGCCTCCTGCTCAAGGAGAATGCCACACCGGGACGCCTGGCAATCGCTGTGGCCTTAGGGGTTTTTGTCGGAGCTCTTCCTCTACTCGGCATAAGAGCCATGATTATCCTGATGATTACCGGCTATTTTCGTCTCAACAAGATTGTCGCCCTGGCCGCAGGCAATATCTGCACTCCGCCCTTTGTCCCGGCTCTGTGTATTGAAGCGGGCTATTTTATGCGCCATGGCACTTTTCTGACCGAAATCTCGTTTAAAACTCTGGGTTACCAGGCCCTGGAACGGTTCTGGGAGTGGGGTTTGGGAGCGCTGGTGGTAGGGCCGTTCCTGGCAGTGGGAATCGGCTTCATCACCTACCTGATGGCAACAATCATCCGTAAGCAACAAAGCATAAACCAAGAAAAGGGCGTAAAGATTGACCTCTGAAAATGAAAAAAAGTGGAGCAGCCGCAGTGTCGGCGCCCCCTGGCAGCATCGCTTCTTCTATTTTTTAATCCGTCTTGGCGGCCGCCATATCGCTTACCCCTTCCTCTACCCGGTAGTCCTCTACTATCTATTGTTCAAGCCCGAAGAGCGCCGGAAAAGCCGCTATTATCTTGAGCGCCGTTTTCCCGGTCGCCAGGGATTTGCCGCCTTAAGGGACAGTTTTCGTATGATTATGGGCTTAAGCCGCTCGCTCGTAGATCGAGCTCTGGTCGGAATTTGCGGCCCCGAAATCCTGCACACCGAATTTCCCGAAGGCCGGCGTCTGGCTGAACTTGCCGCCGCTGACGAAGGTCTGATTATTCTGACCACCCACGTCGGCTGCTGGCAGGCGGCGATGGTTTATCTGAGTAAACTTAAAAGGCCGGTTCACATGTTGATGCAACAGGATGAGGGCGATATCGACCGTCACTATTTTGAGCATTCAGGGCAGGAAAATCCCTACCGGACTATCGATCCTACCGGTTTTTTAGGCGGTACCCTGGAGATGGTTGCGGCCCTTAATCGAGGCGAGATCGTCTCGATTATGGGTGACCGCCGCCAGGGTGCCGAAGAGAACAGTCTGGCCGTCGACTTTCTCGGCGCTCCGGTACATTTCCCTGCAGCCGCCTGGAAACTTGCAGCCGTTACCGGGGCCCCTATAGCCATCCTTTTTCCCATTAAAACCGGCCCCGACCGCTACCGTATCGAGCTTGCCGAAGTCATCAAGGTTCCTAAACAGGAGTCACGCCCGCTTAAACGCTTGACTCCCTACCTGACTCGTTATGTAAGAACTTTAGAGAATCTCTGCACTAAAGAACCGTACCAGTTTTTTAATTTTTATGATATGTGGGAAGAGCAACCGAAACCATAAATATATACTCTAATGCGGGAACAATTCCCGCAACCCAATCGGGCTTTAACGGCCCGCAAATAAGTAACTCTTATCAGAACATTTTCTTGTTAAAAAACAAGAAAATGTTCTGTAAGGTACTAAACAAGCAACAGGAAGGTATTTAACATGCATGAAACCGGTCTGCGGGAGCAGTTGAAAAAGATAATAATTGAAGAGTTGAATTTAGAGGATATCGAGGTTTTAGATATCAAAGACGATGATCCACTGTTCGGCGATGAGGGTTTAGGCCTCGATTCACTTGATGCGGTTGAACTGGTGGTTCTCATCCAGAAACATTTCGCCGTTGAAATCAAAGATATGGAAGAGGGCCGCGAAGCCCTGGCATCGATAAACTCGCTGGCCGACTTTATCGATAACAGGCGAGCTTAGCAGTTGCGAATTGACAATCGGATGATTTAAAAACTTTGGAGATCTCCTGAAAATGGAAAACAAAACCATCTCGACCCAGGCTTTTTCCGATCAGCGGCCCGGCACCTCGGGACTGAGAAAAAAAGTATCTGTCTTCCAACAGCCCCACTACCTGGAGAATTTCGTCCAGGCAACCTTTGACGCACTGGGGGGCGTTAAGGAAAAACAGCTGGCAGTCGGCGGTGACGGTCGTTTTTATAACCGCGAAGCCCTGCAAACCATCGTGCGTATGGCGGCAGGTAATGGTTTAAAAAAACTGGTCATCGGCCGAGGCGGTATCCTCTCAACCCCGGCCGCCTCCTGTGTTATCCGTAAATATGGCCTTGACGGCGGTTTTATTCTTTCAGCCAGCCATAACCCCGGCGGCCCGCACGGTGATTTCGGCATAAAGTTCAACACCGCCAACGGCGGCCCGGCTCCAGAGAAGATCACTGAGGCAATCTACCAGAAAAGCTTAGCCCTTGGCCGCTATCTGACTATTGAGAACCCGGATATTGATCTTGATGCACAAAAACACTTCATGGTTGGTGCGATGATGGTTGAAATTATCGACCCGGTTAATGATTATGCCGACCTGATGATGGAGCTTTTCGATTTTCCCGCAATTGCCAAACTCTTGCAGGAAAAAGATTTTGCATTTATTTTTGACGCCATGCACGCGGTTACCGGCCCCTACGCTGAAGAGATCTTCTGCCGGCGTCTTGGAGCGGCAAAAGAAAGCCTTCTCAACTGCGCAGTCAAACCCGATTTCGGCGGCGGTCACCCTGACCCCAACCTCAAACATGCCAAAGATCTGGTCCGGATAATGTTTAGCGCAAAGGCTCCCACTTTGGGTGCGGCATCCGATGGCGACGGCGATCGCAATATGATTTTAGGCGACAACTTTTTCGTCACCCCGAGCGACAGCGTTGCGATAATCGCCGCCAACGCTCATCTCATCAAAGGATATCGGAACGGACTTAAAGGGGTCGCCCGCTCAATGCCGACCAGCTGCGCCCTTGATGCGGTCGCCAAAGAGCTTGACATCGAATGCTACGAAACTCCGACCGGCTGGAAGTTTTTCGGCAATCTCCTTGATGCCGGTAAATTAACGATTTGCGGCGAAGAGAGTTTCGGCACCAGCTCCGACCATGTCCGCGAAAAAGACGGTCTCTGGACGGTCCTTTTCTGGCTTAACCTGCTGGCCGTCAAAAAGATCTCAGTCAAAGAGATTGTTGAGACACATTGGCAACATTTCGGTCGCAACTACTACACCCGCCACGACTATGAAGAGGTTGAGAGCGGCGCTGCAAACAAACTTGTCAATAGCCTGAGAGAGAGATTCGAAACGCTCTGCGGAGCGCAGTTTGGTTTGTTGGAGATCACTCAAGCCGACGATTTTTCCTACCTCGATCCGATCGATAACAGCCTTTCGGAACATCAAGGTATCAGGCTTATTTTTAAAGATAAATCACGAATCATCCTGCGCCTTTCGGGAACCGGCACCAGTGGTGCGACCTTACGCCTCTACTTTGAAAAGGTTGAAAAAAATCCCGCCGCCATGAACCTCGAAACCCAGGCCGCTCTGGCCGAGCTGATCAGTCTGGCAGATGAGCTGTTTGCGATAAAAAAAATCACGGGCCGCAGCCAACCAACGGTTATTACGTAATATGAAAATTGTTGTCGCCCCTAACGCTTTCAAAGGGTCTTTGACGGCCAAAGCTGCGGCAACAGCTATCAGCTCTGGTGTTCGCCGGGTGCTGCCGGAAGCTGAGATTGTCGAAGTTCCAGTGGCTGATGGCGGAGATGGTCTGCTCTGCGTGACCGACGGAATAAGTGCCGGAAAGTTGCACCGGGTTACAGTATCAAATCCTCTACAAGAAAAAATTACGGCTGAGTTCTGGCATAACCCTGAGTCGAAAACCGCGATCATTGAGATGGCCCTGGCCAGCGGCCTGGTGCTGCTTGATGAAAAGAGACGCGACCCGACCCGAACCACGACCCTTGGCACCGGACAATTGATCAGCGCAGCCCTTGATTGCGGGGCCCAGAAAATCTATGTCGGGATTGGCGGCAGCGCCACCAACGATGGCGGCATCGGCATGGCCCACGCTCTCGGGATACGTTTTCTCAACGACAAAGGAAAAGCTCTGACCCCAACCGGTAATTCACTTGGCAAAATCCGCTCGATAGATACCAGCAACCTCGATCCGAGAATCAGAGAAAGAAGTTTTATCGCGGTCTGCGATGTCAATAATCCCCTCTGCGGAGACCAGGGTGCAGCCCGTATCTATGGACCGCAAAAAGGAGCGACCCCGGCTCAGATTGAAGAACTTGACTTGGGGTTACAGAATCTGGCCGCGATCATAGAGCGAGATCTCGGCCTTAAGGTTCTAAAACTCCCCGGAGCCGGAGCGGCTGGCGGCCTGGGTGCCGGACTCTTAGCTTTCTTAAATGCCCGCCTTAAAAAAGGCATCGATGTTGTACTTGAGCTCGTAGATCTTAAGAACAAACTCCAAGGTGCCGACCTGCTTCTTACCGGCGAGGGTCAGATCGACCGACAGACCGCCTTCGGCAAAGCCCCGGCCGGAGTCGCAGCCCTGGCCAAAGAGAAAAATATCCCCTGTATCGCTATCGCCGGGAGTATCGGCAGTGAGCTGGGAAAACTCCATGATGGGGGCATCAACGCGGTCTTCTCCATCTGTCCCGGCCCGCTCACCCTCGAAGACGCGCTCAATCAGGCTGAAAAACTCTTAAGCCAAAGCAGTGAACAGGTGCTCCGCGCCTTTCTTGCCGGCCGCGATCTTTTACGCGTGCATCAACCGTTAACAAAGGATTAGAGCATGCCCGTAGCCAACCCTGACCACAACCAAAAAAAATACCCTGACCGGGCCGCTGGCATCCTGCTCCACCTCACCTCTCTGCCAAGCCCCTGGGGAATTGGCGATCTCGGCCCGGAAGCGGAAAAATTTCTCGATTTTCTTAAAGAGTCGGGTCAGCGCTACTGGCAGTTTCTGCCTCTTGGACCAACCCTTGCGATTCACGGGCACTCACCCTATATGAGTACATCGACTTTTGCCGGAAACCCCCTTCTGATCAGTCCCGACTACCTTTTACGTGATGGCTGGATTGAGGCCGAAGATCTCGACGAAGATCCGAAATTTTATCAATATCTGGTACGCTTTAAAGAGGTCTCTGCGTTCAAAGAAGCACTACTCGAAAAAGCCTTCGCCAACTTCGTCAAGAGATCTCCACAACCGAAGGCCTTTAGCGAATTTTGCGACAACTCCCCCTGGCTTGAAGATTATGCCCTTTTTGTTAGCCTTGGAGAAAAATTTTGCGGCCACCCCTGGCATGAATGGCCTTCAGACATTGCCCGACGCGATCCTCAAGCCCTTGACTCTATACAGAAAGAGCTCTCAAGCAGAGTCACATACCACAAATTTATCCAGTTTATTTTTGCCGAACAGTGGCGTGAATTCAAGAAAAATGCAGGGGCACGGAAAATCAGGCTGATCGGCGACATCCCCATCTATGTCGCCTTAAACAGTGCCGATGTCTGGGCTAACCAGGAGTGTTTTCAACTCGATCAAAAAAACCTCAAACCGGAATACGTGGCCGGTGTCCCACCCGACTATTTCAGCCCGACCGGGCAGGCCTGGGGTAACCCGCTCTATCGCTGGCACTCTGACAATCTATCAAATAAAGCACTAAATGAGACAGTCATTAAGTGGTGGCAGAGACGGCTGCAGCGCCTGGCGGAACTCGTTGATGTTGTGAGAATAGACCATTTCCGGGCCTTTGAAGCCTATTGGCAAATTCCCGCCACGTCTGAATCCGCCGAAAATGGTGAATGGATCGAAGGTCCGGGAGAAGCTTTTTTTGACCAGCTGGGAAGCGCCATACAAAATTTAAGAATTATCGCCGAAGACCTGGGAACGATCACCCCGCCCGTCGAGGAGTTAAGAAACCATCTCGGCTTTGCCGGTATGAAGGTACTCCAGTTCGCCTTTGACGGAGATCTGGACAACCCTTATCTACCCTGGAATTTCACCACCCCCAACTGCGTTGTCTACACCGGTACCCATGATAATGAAACCACTCTCGGCTGGTACCTCGATGGAAGTGTAGATTTTGAGTGTAAGGAGCGGGCCCGGCGTGCCAGCAACAGTGACGGCAGCGCTATCCATCTTGATTTTATAAAAATGGCCTACTCATCAATCGCGGCCCTGGCTATCATCCCGTTACAGGATGTTCTCGGTTTCGGCAGCGATTGCCGCATGAACTGGCCGGGCTCTAATGAAAGAAACTGGGCCTGGCGCTGTGCGCCGAGGTTTCTCAGTAAAGAAATTTCTAAGATGCTTTATCATGAAACATCCTTTTATAACCGTACCCGCGATTGCAACACACCGTAACCGCACTGTAACTTAACAGTTTCCCCATTTCAAAAAATCCTCCCTGTGAGCCGTACCCCCCTTATTATTGTTTTTATTCAGTTAACCAGCAAAACCTTACCCCTCCCTAAATTTTACTCCGGACCCCAATTAACTCCCCAATTAACTCACAATTAACTCCACTTACATCTTATCTCGAACTAACAAAAAGGGACTTTGCACCACAAATAGTTTTGACATTCGTAATTCTCTTGTTATTATTGTATAACATATACTGAGAAAGGTCGTACTTGTCGAAAGGCAGGGTCGGAAACTACGGGATCTGAGCAGTTCCTTCTTGGCGGGATTATTGAAACCGCCCCAGTTAATAGACGGCTGGTTTCCTGCAGCAACCTCAACAATATTACTAAAAGGATTCGACTTTAACGCTACTTGAATATACTCCCGACAAAAGGAGGTCTAAAAATGAAGAAATCATTTTATTGTTTTTTTCTGCTGCTAGTTGTTCAAACCCTGTTGGTTTCTCGAGCAGAGGCCTCATTTGTGAAGATTCGGCTACAGACAACTGATTTAACCGGCACTGCTCTTCCTGCTGTGACTGTGGGCGATAATTTCCTGTTGCAAACTTGGGTTGAGGATCTGCGCAACGATCCTCAAGGTGTTTTTGCTGCCTATCTTGATGTGTTGTATGATTCATCGTTGATGTCTCTTGCCGGGGCAATAATCCATAGCTCAGACTATCCGAATGGACAGTCAGGCAGCACTGTGACACCTGGTCTTATTGATGAGGTGGGCTCATTTAGCACACTTACCCCTTCTGGGGCTGGCGAATTTCTGCTGTTCAGTATTGTCTGCCATGCAGATACAGTTGGTATAGTCAGTTTAGTTGCAGAAGAAGCTGATATCCTACCAAAGCACGATGTTTTGCTCTATGGGGTAAACAATCCTATCTCTACGGCTGACATTGCTTATTTATCAACGTCACTTAACATTACAGCAGTACCTCTACCCGCCTCATTCTCTTTTTTGACTATTGGCCTAACGTTTCTTTTTTTCTGGCGGAACAAATTGAAACGAAAAGATTGATTGACATTATTTTACACTATAGAGATAGAGCTGCCACCAATCTCTATCTTCAAAGTGGCCACCAAACTTGAATTTGCCCCTGATGATACTGAAACAGCCGGCTATTTGCCCTGCCACTCGGGGGAACGTTTCTCCATGAAAGCCTTAATCCCTTCGGCCGCATCTTCAGTCGTACACATTCGGGCAAAGGCCTCATTCATATACTCGAAAGCCTTATAGTAATCTTGATCAGCAGCACCATAGAAAGCGGTTTTTGCGATCTGTAAAGCAATCGGGCTCTTCTGAGCCAGACCGGCGGCCCATTTTCTGGTTTCAGCTTCGAGTTCGTCATCCGGCACTACTCGGTTAACAATTCCCATGTTCAAAGCCTCGTCCGCTTTAATCAACTGACCGTCAAAAAGCAGTTCCAGAGCCTTTTTACGGCCAATCATCTTACTCACCGGAACAATCGGACCGATGCAGTTCAAGCCAACATTGATGGCAGTTAGACCATAACGCGCTCCTTGAGCCATAACCGCCAGATCGGCTGCCGCCACCAAACCGGCACCATTGGCCGCCGCCACCCCATGAACCTGGGCAATCACCGGTTTGTTCATCCGGCTCATATTAACTAACGGGGTCTCCATGGTCTCGATCCACTCTTTATACTCCATCGCTGTCTTGCCAAAGAAATCACTGACATCGATACCGGCACAAAAAGCTTTACCGGAACCCTTGAGAATAACCACCCGCACATCATCACGAGCATCTAAATCCAGCAAAGCCTGATTCAACTCCTGGGCCAAAGGCAGGCTGAAAGTATTTAAACTCTTAGGCCTATTCAGGGTTATCTCACCAACATTCTCGGCAACCATTTCAACCAAAACATTTTCATAACTCATAATTCTACCTCTCCTGATCAAATGTGAATGTTAAATCACAGATTACAATATCAAACTTTCGACGCTACCGCCCAGTAGCACAAAATAACCTGCTTGACAAATAAAGAAGGTCTACAAAGCAGCCGACTGACGAATAAGTTTCAACAGATCATCAGTCGCCGGGAGCAGGCCATGAAATTCATAGAGAACCCGGGCCCCCTCCGGAGTCAACTCGAGAATAAATGTAACCGGGATATTTTCAACCCTCACCTTACGCCCTCGGGGATCAGCAAAAAGCGGGTAAGGAATAGCATAACGCCGGCCAAACTCCTCAACTTCAAACAGATCATCGCCATAACCCAGACCGATTATTTTTACCTGATGAAAAAGACCCTCTTTAGCTATCAAATGATAGAGCTCTTTGAGATCATCAACCTGATTCTGACAGTGAGAACACCTAACCTGAAAAACTTCAACCACAACGATCCGAGCCTTGATTTCAGTCAGTTTAAAGCTCTCCCGAGGCGAGAAAAATCCCAAATAGGCAGCCATACGATAATCGGAAGGTATCGTCAAAGAGATCGGGCGAACCATCTCGCGGGTCTTTTTTGACGTAGCGCAAGCAAAGATCAGGAGGCAGGCCCCTAAAATCAGAAAACAACAAATCAGTCGACGCACAAAACCCCTCTCACTTTCAACAATACACAAAAACCTAACAACGGCCTGACAAGGTAAGCTAACCAAACACCGTTGAATTACACAGCATTTCAATCTTTGTCAACCCTGGCCCTCCGGCTCATCTTCAAGCACAAATATTGATGGCTTCGTAACAATTCCACCTGCTTCGTTACCCTACAACCTTCGTCACTGCGGCGTACCTCTGTGTACGCCGCATTCCTCTGGTTTTGGGCGCCTCGCATCTGGAACTGTTACTGTGCCATCCCGTTATTTGCGATTTTCATGAGTTGCTACGAGTTCATCAATATTTACTTTAGAGCAAATATTTACAAAAACCTCTTTTTCGTGTATTTCTTAAACTCGTGGTTAACCATCAGATGCCGAAGCTCCCCCCGATATACCTTTAGGATTATCAAAGATTTATGTCCATCAGTGGCCCCGCAATAGTGTCGCAGCCAGGCAAACAAGTCACGGTCACCGGGATCGGGGCTTTGTGTGCCACAGGCCTTGACTTTGAGAGAGCCTTTACGGCCCTCTTTGAGAAGCGCCGGGAACCGTCTGCTCCGCGTCGTTTTGACCTTGAACATCCGACCATATACCCAGTCTTTGAACTACCCCCATCCCCTCTTGACAGTGAAGACGAAAATCAACCCTGGCTGCGAACCAGTCGGCTGGCCCTGGCTGCAGCCCGCGAGGCTCTGGAAGATGCCGGCTGGGGTGACGGTAAAGGGTTGTCTCAACTTAAGGTCGGAGTCTGTATCGGCACAACCGTCGGCGGAAGTATGAACGACGAACAATTTTACCGTGACTTTCGGGATGGTAAAAATCCCGGGCTCAAACCGATTGACCGTTACCTGCGCAGCAATCCTGCCGCAGTACTGGCTCAAACCTTTAACCTGCACGGCCCGCAGCTCACAATTGTCAATGCCTGCTCATCGGGCACCGATGCGATCGGGCTGGGGGCTTCCTGGATCAAATCCGGACTCTGCGACCTGGTCTTAGCCGGAGGCAGCGACGAACTCTGCCGGGTCACTTGTAACGGTTTTATCTCGTTGATGATAAGTGATCATCAACCCTGCCGACCTTTTGACCGCCAACGTAACGGCCTTAATCTCGGCGAGGGGGCCGCGATCCTGATTCTTGAATCAAAACAACTACAAAAACGTCGCAACCAGGCAGCTAAAGCTTCTATCCTGGGCTACGGCAGTTCCTGCGATGCCTGGCATCTGACCGCCCCCCACCCCGAAGGCAGAGGGTTAAGTCAGGCCTTGCAGCTGGCATTAAACAACGCCGGCACCAAAGCTGAAGATATCGCTTTCATCAATGCTCACGGTACCGCCACCCAAAACAACGACCTGACGGAAGGAAAAGTTATTAAATCCCTCTTTCCCCGGACCCCTTTTTTTTCAACCAAAGGGCATACCGGACACACCCTCGGAGCGGCCGGTGCTTTGGAAGCAGCCTTTACAATCGCCATGCTGCAAAGCGGGAAAATCCCCGCCAGTGCCGGATTCAGTGAAATCGACCCCGAGATCGGTCTCACACCAACAAAGTGCTGCGAAAACCTCGATGGTCATCTGGCATTGAGTCAATCTTTGGCTTTTGGCGGCAATAATGGAGCCTTGATATTCGGCCTTGATGGAGCCGAGCAATGATGCCAATGGCCATACGCGGTATCGGGCCGGTCGGGGCTTTTGGGGCCGGCCTCGACGAGTGGCGTGCGACTTTAAAGGGTGAAAGGAAAGTCGAGCCAGAATTAATTGCGATTGAAACCGAACAGGGAGCCTGCAACCTGCCGGTCTTTCGGGCCTCAACCAGCCCCCTTAAAGCGATAATCAAAAGTCGGGAACTGCGCCGCCTTGACCATTTTTCCAAACTGGCTCTGCTGGGAGCCCTCCTCGCCTGTGAAGATGCCGGACAAACCCTGATCAGTGAACGGACCGGATTGATTGTGGCAAGTGCTTACGGAGCCAGCGCCACGACCTTCTCATTTCTCGATTCCGTCATTAACGATGGTGATGTTTTGGCCTCACCAACCCTCTTCTCCAACTCGGTTCACAACGCCGCCGCCGCCCATATTGCCAAATACCTCAATATCACCGGCCCGAATCTGAGCCTGACCCAGGGGCATCTTTCAGTTCCCATGGCCCTGATAACTGCCGCACACTGGCTGACTGAGGGCCGGGTTGATGCAGTCCTGTGCGGCGCCGTGGACGAATACTGCGACGTTCTGGGTTATTGCTGGCAAAGCTATCTCAATCGCAAGACAACCACAACCAGGAAAAATCTCAACCCTGATTTAAAACCATGTGGACCAGGAGAGGGAAGTCTCTTTTTCTGGCTGAGCCGAGCTGAGAAGACAAACACCCCTTACGCTTACCTTGAAAAAATTGAACAGAATGCCCCCGAACCAACCAACAAAACGCTGAATGATACCGTGCCGCTTATCTCCAGCCCAAACACTTGCCACAACCACCTCGAATCCAGAATTAGTCAACGCAAAAAATATCTGCAACAAGATCTTTCTCAATATTTAGGAGCTCTACCAATCATCACCGCCTTTGACCTTGCGGTGGCTGCGACGATGCTTAGCGACCAAACTCTCTACAGCAATAAACCGCTAAGACATCCACAGAGTTTACCCTTTTCGGGGCCTGCTATATGTTGCTGGCAACCGGATTACGAGACTTCTCGAAAACCATTGACAGGAAACTGTTATTGGATTACGAACCGCGTGAATCTTTAAACGATACTAAGGTAAAACCCAGTGAGAAAAGAAGAGACCTTATCTATTTTAATCGGTGGCGGCGCCCGCAGTGGTAAAAGCAGTTTTGCCCAGAAGATGGCGGAAGAGCTGCCCGGCGAACGAGCCTATCTGGCAACCGCTCAGGCCCTTGACCTAGAGATGGAAAAAAGGATCGCCAAACATCGGGCCGATCGCGGTACGGCCTGGCATTCGACTATTGAAGAACCCCTGGAGCTGACCGGCTGCCTGCAACAGGCGAGTGCAGATTTTGATATCATCCTGGTTGACTGCATAACCCTCTGGATCTCCAACCTGATGGGCCGCAACGACAGCGACCAACAGATTCTCAAGGCGATTGACTCTCTGGCTGACTCTCTCAGTTTACTCCCGGCGACGATCATTTTAGTGAGCAATGAGGTGGGACTCGGTCTCGTTCCGGAACACCCTGCAGGCCGCCGATTTCGCGATCTTGCCGGACTTGCCAATCAGCGTCTGGCCAAGGCCTGCAGTGAAGTCTACTTTACAATCTGGGGCCTGCCGCAAAAACTTAAGTAATTAGGAGTTAAAACGGTCTTAGACCCCACATTAAAACAATTCGACAACAGGCCACTGACTTTGACTGACACAATCACCCAATTCCGCCTCGCCCTCTCTTTTTTAACTACACTGCCGGCCGGATCTTCCAGCTCTGAGGTGCCTGAAGAGGTTTTAGGAAAAACCCAAGCCTGGTTTCCTCTGGTCGGCCTCCTGCTGGGTTTGATTCTTTTTTTCAGCAGCTGTTTTTTCCAACTCTTCTTCCCTCCGACAATCTGCGCGGCACTGCTTCTACTGCTCCACTTTTTTTTCACCGGAGGTTTTCACCTTGATGGCCTCGCCGACACGGCTGACGGCCTGATGAGCGGCAAACCGGAGAGGGAAAAGATTTTTTCCATAATGAAAGACAGCTACCTGGGCAGTATGGGCGCAACTGCCCTGACTCTGTTACTGTTAATCAAGTACAGCGCTCTGACCATAATCATAAGTAAAGCCCCACTGGCTTTAGTAATATTCCCGGTTCTCGGCCGCTACGCCATTGTCCAACTCACTTTCAGTAGCACCTACGCCCGGGCTGAAGGCGGACTCGGGGCCATCTTTACCAACCATTGCAATCAACGAGAATTGCTTTCAGCAGCCCTTATCAGCCTTACTTCGGGGCTTCTATTTGCCGGTTTTATTGGCTTGCTGAGCTGTATTGCAATAACTCTTTATGTCGTAATCATAAAATATGCGGCCCAACGCCGGCTGGGTGGTGTAACCGGTGACATCTTGGGCTATGCCTGTGAAAGCGGTGAAGCTCTGGTACTTATTATTCTCGCCGCCTCCAACTAGAACTGAGACAAAAATTATGAAAAAAAACTACACTACCGTTTTCCTGTTGCGCCATGGCGAAACCGTCAACACCCTTGATGGTCCTTTGCGATATAACGGCCATTTTGATGTAGACATTACCCCTAAAGCCCTTGCCCAAATGGCTCAGCGAGGTTGTGAGCTCTCCCGTTTTAACGTTACCACCGTCTATGCCAGCGACCTCATCCGCTGCCGCCAGGGAGGAGAAATCATCTCTAATAAAATTGACTGCCCACTGATTTTGAAAAAAAATCTTCGCGAGATGAAGATGGGGGACTGGGAAGGTCTGACCCTGGCCGAAGTCAAAGAGCGTTTTCCCGAACAGGTCAAAAAAAAATTTGCCGATTTCCACAACTACCGTATCCCCGGCAGTGAAACCGTCAAGGAGGTAGAGGCTCGCATCTATCCTGAGTTTGACAATCTAGTCTTACAGCATCGTCATGAAACCATAGTCATCGTCGCCCATGGTGGAGTAAACCTGCTCCTCCTGACCCGAGCGCTGGGCCTGCCAAGCAAGAATATTTTCACTTTAAATCAGGATTTTGGCTGTATCAACCAACTCCAGATCGGAGATGATTTCACCAAAGTCGTAATGATGAACAGCTCCGGATTACACTAAAAAGATTAGTAACTATTCAGCCAATTTTTATATTTTAAAGTGTTCAGGTGGATTTTCGTAACGTCTCGCGAAATTTCGTCGTTTTTCCCAGCGAATAGAGCCCA
>JANTGZ010000063.1 GCA_024762675.1 Thermodesulfobacteriota bacterium
CTTGGGCCAAACTTTGATCATGCAGCGAAGAGAGGCCCATTGATAACGAACTCTCCGGGTGATTATTATGATAATAGGGAAGTCCCTGAGTCACCAGCTGCAAGCGCTCAAAATATTCATTTACGACCTTAGAGTGGGATGGAAAACGCTCCCGAAAAGCCTCACCAAGCGCCTCATAACCTTGCGGAAAAGAGAAGTTCAAACCACTTTCCGGCTCTATTACGGTATCGTAGGCTAAAGGATCAAGCGAAACTTTTTGCAGCTCCCCGGAGATCCCCAGAAGACGCAAATTGAGATCTAAGACGCCACCTTCCTCAAGGCCCCCGGCATAATGAAAGCCGGTTTCAAAGTAGACATTATTACGAACAAATCCCTCGACTAACGGAGCCGGTCTCGCTGCCTGTTCAAGCACCGCGACTTTAAAGCCAAAGCGAGCCAGCAACAAAGCACTGCTCAAGCCGGAAATCCCGGCACCGATAACCAGGTAATCATATTTCATTGAGAACTAAAATCGAGCAGAAGAGAGGCGTTGGAGCCACCAAATCCGGCGGCGTTACAGAGCACCTTCGCAGGTTTTTGCAGTAGGACTTGATTGAGGATACGCAGACCCGAAGTCGCCGCATCGGGAGCAACAAAATTAATTGTCGGAGCCATAAAACCCGACTCCGCCATTATCACAGCATAAGCGGCAGTAGCCGCGCCGGCCATCCAGAGCTCATGGCCGGTCATCGCTTTCAAAGCACTGATATAAGGCATAGCGTCAACAAAAACGGTTTTGATATTCTCCGCTTCCGCCGCATCACCGGCCGGCGTTGAGGTGGCATGAGCCAAAATCAGGCTCACCTCTTCCGGCCCCGTATCGGCATCAGACAGGGCCGCCCGCATCGCCCGGGCTAAACCCTCGGAACTCGGCACTGAGAGATTTAGCCCATCGGCCGAAAAACCATATCCTTTAAGCTCTCCCAGAATAGTTGCGCCTCTTCGTCGCGCCAGCTCGTAATTTTCCAACACCAGGGCCGCTGCCCCGCCGCTGGGAACCAAACCATCGCGATCGGCATCAAAGGGTCGCGATGCCGTAGCCGGATTATCAATCCGGGTTGAAAAAGCTCCCAAGGCATCAAAGCTGCACATCGACTCCCAGTTAATCTCCTGGGCACCGCCGCAAATAATTCGCTCCTGACGGCCTAAAGCGATCAAATCCGCAGCCTGTCCAAGAGCGTGACCGCTGCTTGAACAAGCCGAGCTCAAGGTCCAGCTCGCACCCTGGATGCCGAGCAGAACATTGAGGTTCATGGTTACCGCCGAGGTCATAGCGCGAAAAACAAGACCGCTGCCAAGTTTATGAGTTTCACCATATCGACGTAAAAGATCAACCTGCTCAACCGCTGCCAGACAACTAGAATCGCAACCAAAAATCAGCCCACTCTGAGGATTGTTAAGATCTTCATCCTTGAGCTCAGCCCTATCAAGCGCTTCACGCACCGCGACATAGGTGTGCTGGGCGAAATCGGGCATCGTTTTACGCTGTTTACGGCTTAAAAAGCGTTCGGGAAAAACCTCCGGCAGGCGTCCGGTTAAAGGACTGCGAAAACCTAAACGTTGACGCTCCTCATCAAGCACAATCCCCGAATGACCCGCACGCAGAGCAACAGCGACCTCATCCACCCCAATCCCGAGACAGGAGACGATACCAACCCCGGTTATCGCAACTTTATGTCGCTTCATTTTAAAATAGTGCTCAGTGGTCAGCAAAACCCAACTAGCTACCCATGATTTCGTTAAAATAATTTTTATTGACTATAACTATTCAGGTAGTGGCCTCAAACTGTCTCGGTGCGGGGACATACCTCCAGGCCGGGCTTTAGCCCGTGACGGGCTGAGCTGTGTCCCCTTCGAAGTGGGCGAAGCAATGTTCGCCGCTATTCGCTATAACTTAACTCCTGAATTATGGACACCTAAAAGTCACCATGGGCTAAACAATCCCACCATTAACGGCCAGGATCTGGCCGGTAATGTAGGAGGCTTTGGCGGAACAGAGAAAGGAGACGGCATCGGCGACCTCCTGGGCCCGGCCGAAACGACCCAAAGGAATGGTCGGCAGGATTTTATCAACTGGCAGATCCGCCGTCATCTCGGTCTCAACAAAACCGGGCGAAACTGCATTAACCAAGATATTACGCCGTGCCACCTCAGCTGCCAGAGATCGGGTTGCACCAATCAAACCAGCTTTGGCGGCACTGTAGTTAACCTGGCCGGCAACCCCGGTCTGGCCCGAAGTGGAGACAATATTGACAATCCGACCGGCCCTTTTTCTGAGCATCCGGGCCACGACCAGCTTGGTCACCAGGAAAAAACCATCAAGGTGAACCTTCAAGACAGACTGCCAATCATAACGACTCATCAGAGCCATAACCCCATCCCGGGCAAAACCAGCGTTATTAATCAGGATATAAGGTGTCTCTTCAGCCAGCAAAGGGCTTAGCGCACCTTCAACCGCCTCTTCATCGGCAACATCAAAGGGCAACAAACTACATTGCCGCCCAATTACGGCAACCTTTTCCGCGACTTTCTGCGCCGAGTCATGATCAGAACGGTAGTTGAGCCAAATATCGCAACCATCCCGAGCCAACTCCTCTGCAATTGCCGCCCCAATACCGCGCCCGGCCCCGGTAACCAGAGCAATTTTTTTATTTTCCGACATTAATCTGCTCAATACCTTACATTAACCACGTTTCCCTTACTGTTGAACTCAACAACCAAGGTACGAAAACGGTTACGCCAATATTTCCACTGGTTGTCTTCAAGCGATGGGGTCTCATGCGAGGCGGGATAGCCTAAAGCCGTCATCACACCTTTTTTGGTCATTCCCTTGAAGGCCTTGCCTTTTTTAATCCCTTTCAGATCGGTCGCCGAAAAACCTTTCAAAGAGACCGGCTTAGACGAAAGAATCTGTTCCTCATACTCGTCAACACTGATACCCAAACGTTTTTCGTGAACCTCAAAGACCCCATGTCGGCCATCAGGAAGGTCATAATAAAAGCCATAGTTCTTCATAAAACGCTTCCAGGGCTTGATAGTCAATTTGGTATTGGGTGGAATGATAACATGACCGGCTCCGGGATCGGTATAGTTGGCATAACTCGATTTGAGCAAGCCCTTCTTGTCGGCCTGAGCGTGAATATTGTATTTGTTGTACATAGTTTCGCTGGCAGCATATACATTTGACAGGAAACCACCAATCAAAAAGGTCGTCATCAATAACAGTGTAATAATTCTAATCACTCTTTTACTCATTTTTTTCTCCTCCTTTGAATGGTTTTCAATTATCAGTTGTCGGTGAACAAAGCTTTAAGATACCCTTTCGGCTTATCCATAGTCAACTTCTCAATTTACCAAGCTGAGAGTAAAGTAATGGGGAACATTCGTCAATCGAAAAAATCAGCTTGCTTTTCACGACTAACTTAATTATATTTAACGATATTGGTTTCGGAAAAAATTACATGCTCTCCAACTTTGCGCCAGCAAGCAACCAGGAAAAACCTCAATAAACATAAAAAGATATTTATACGAACCAACCGGGAGCTCTCATAATGGATAAAAACTGCGACACCATTTCCCCTAAAACTGAAAAATTTTTCTGCCGCATCATCCGCCAACTCTTTAACCTCGACGAACTTGTCCATATCCTGGTCGCCCTGACTTTGGTCGTCATCGCTCTCTGCATGCTCGGCCATACGGCAACCTACTTCATGGAGCTCAATGATGTCCACTCACTTCTCAAAGCGGTCAATATGGTTCTCCTGGTTCTAATCGTCATGGAGCTGTTATGGCCGGTTCTCTCCTTTCTGAGAAAGGAGCCTTTCACGCTCAACCCCTTTATCTACGTCTGCATCATCTCCAGTATCCGCCGTATCCTGATTGTCGAGGCCGAAATGTCGATTGGTCACTACGACCATAAAGCCTATGCTCTGGAGATCGGTATCAGCGTCGGCACCATCTTCGTCATGACAATCGTCCACTACATCTACAACAAAGGCCATATTCTGGAAAAACGCTGTTCCCTGCCGGAAAGCGATGATGAGCAACAATAGTCGCTGTAAAAAAATCTCATCTATCCAAACAGACTAAAGGGTATCTCTAAAAATTAGAATTTTTGTTCGAGTGCAAGGCAGGTGAAGATTTTAACCGGAGGAATATATAGAATATTTTGAGGATTAAAATCTCCACCTAACGCTGCAATCGTGCGAAAAGGCAATTTTTAGAGGTGACCTACAGGGTTTCCCGTAAAGCTCGCAAGAACCGTTCAACATTGTCTGGTCGGGCGGTATGGCCCATCAGACCGATACGCCATATTTTTCCGGCCAACGGCCCGAGACCGGCACCGATCTCAATTTTATAGTCATTGAGCAAACGACGGCGCAAACCCGCTTCATCAACCCCTTGAGGAACCTTGACGGCGTTGAGCATCGGTAAGCGATATGGTTTATCGACCAGCATCTCCAGCCCCAAATCTCCCAAACCAACAACCAGCTCTTCATGACACTCCCGGTGCCTTTGATAAACCATTTCAGGCCCCTCATCAAGAATCAGCCGGAGAGCCTGATAGAGGCCATAGAGCATATTGATCGGCGCCGTATGGTGGTAAGCTCGGCTTTCGCCTTCCCAATAATTAACAATCAGGCTTAAATCGAGATACCAGTTCGGAACTTTAGTTTGGCGTTTCATCAATTTTTCAACCGCAGCCGGTGAGAGGGAGACAGGGGCCAAGCCCGGCGGGCAGGAGAGACATTTCTGAGTACCGCTGTAGAGAGCATCAATATGCCAGGTGTCCTGAGCAATTTCGATACCACCGAGGCTGGTCACCGCATCAACCAGATAGAGACAGGGCGAAGCTGCAACAAGTTTGCCGATATCGGCCACCGGATTTAAGACTCCGGTCGAAGTTTCGGCGTGAACCACGGCCAACATTCCATACTCTTTAACCTCAAGCTGTTTTTTGACGGCATCGACGTCTACCGGCGTACCCCATTCAAATTCGAGCACGTCAACCACAGCGCCGAGCCGGGTCGCAACTTCAGCCATACGCATTCCGAAGACTCCGTTCTTTAAAATCAGAACGTTATCCCCAGGCTCCACAAGATTGACAAAAAGGGCCTCCATACCGGCCGAACCGGTTCCGGAAAGTGGAATCGTCAACCGGTTTTCGGTTTGCAACAGAGCTTGCAGCTGACCTTTAATCGCATCCATAATCTTAACAAAATAGGGATCAAGATGCCCCAAAGTCTTTTTACTTAAGGCGGCATAAACCTCGTCACTGACACAGGAGGGGCCCGGCCCCATCAACAATACTTCTTCAATTCCATCCAGCAGATTTTCCATCTCTTTTCTCCCACCAAAGATCTCAACTACTTCAAACGATATAAATACCGTGATACCTCATTTTATCGTGAATAGCAATAAGCCCTTAATCCGGCAAAGCCGGATTAAGGAGTGGCCAGTGGTCAGTCGTCATTAAACCGAGGACCACTGGCCACTGGCTACTGATGACTAAATCAGCCAGGGCTCTTCGGGCCAGGCATGTTTTGGGTAACGGCCCCGCATCTCTTTGCGCACATCCCGATAGGAACCATGCCAGAAACCAGCCAGATCATCGGTAACCTGAACCGGCCTTCGGGCCGGTGACAAGATATGTACGAGTACCGGAATTCTGCCGCCCCCGACTCGGGGTGTCTCCCGGCAGCCAAAAAGTTCCTGGACCCGAGCTGCGAGAACCGGCACCGCACCAACCGTGTAATCGAGCCGTGCACGCCTGCCTGAAGGCAATCTTATATCAACCGGCGCAAGTCGTTCCAGTTCCTGCAGTTGCTGCCAGGTCAGGCGTTCACGCAAAATAGTTCCCAGATCAAGCCGGACAAGCCCCTCACGATTGCGTATCCGACCTAATCGAGGAGCCAGCCAGTTTTCGAGATCGTCCAACAAAGATTTATCATCACAAGCCGGCCAGACCTCTTTCTCGACCAAGCCACTGTCTCTGATAAATTCAACCCGCCGGCACCATTGCCGCACGTTAACACTCCACGGCAAAAGCTCAAGACCAACGCGGCGCAAACCCTCCAGCCAGGCAGCGGCCACGGCTTTAACAGGCGCATCTTTTAAGGCACCCTCTTCGAGCGTCAAACCATCCAGCATCAGCTGCTGCCGGGCAACCACGACACCGCTCTTCTGGTCCCAGAAAACTTCTTGTTTTCTCTTTAAAAAATCTCCGAACTGTTTTCGTAAACCGGTCTCGGAATAGGCAGCCGCCAACCGCACCCGGGAAGTTTGACGGCCACCGGCAATCCGGGCCACAACCAGATAGGAAGAGTGCGAAAGCGGTTCAGGATATGCGAAAGAGACCTCCTGGCCACTGCTTAAAAGAAAACGCAAATCGCCGTTCAAACGTTTTTTGGCAATCCGGTCGGGGTAGGCAAAAGCTAACAGTTCACCGCTGCAATCCATATCGATCGGACCTTTTTCTTCAATCTTTAACTGCCGGGTCAACCTTTTGACCTCACGCCGCAGGGTTTGCAAAAGCCCTCGATCAACTCCGGCGGCAATCTGACCTTCATCATCCTTTAACAAAAGCTCCAGACGGAGATCGATATCACAGTCCGGAAACTGATCTCCAACAGCTAAAGGATCACGGTCATTTAACAATGCCGCAAGCAACGCGGCAAGGCGACCCTGACCAACTTTTTTACCGGCGATAAGCAGCTTTGCCAGACGAGGATGAACCCCCAGTCTCACCATTTCCCGCCCTTGAGCCGTAATCCGGTTGTTTTGATCAACCGCAGCCAAACGTCGCAATAAACTGAAAGCCGCATCGATCAGAGATTGCGAAGGAGGTGTCAACCAGCCCAGCTCGGAAACTTCCGAAATACCCCAGGCCGCCATCTCCAGAGCCAGTGGAGCAAGATCGGCCAATCTGATTTCCGGCTGACTGAATTCAAGCATTGCGTATTCATCGTTCTTCGACCACAACCTGTAGCAGTAACCCTGTCCCTCTCGCGCGGCCCGGCCCCGACGCTGGTCGGCGGCCGCCCGACTGATTCTGACACTCTCCAGACGACCCATGCCGGACGCCGGATCAAAACGCATAATCCGCCGCCAGCCACTATCAACCACAACCCGCACTCCGGGAACCGTAAGACTTGATTCGGCAATATCGGTGGCCAGAACCACCTTGCGCACCCCATTTGTCGAAGCCCCCTTTTTCGAAGACATAAAAGCCCGATCCTGAAGCTCGCGGGGCAAATTTCCATAAAGCGGAATAATCTCGATTTCTGAAGGCTGAACAGTTTCCCGCAAAAGCTCTTCCAGGCGCCGAATCTCCCCGGCTCCCGGCAAAAAGACCAGAAGATCGCCGGTGGTCTCCCGCAAAGCTTGGGTTACCGTCCGGGCCACGACCGCTAACGAGAATTTTGCAGCCATGCTTTCAGCATGGAATGTCGTCACCGGAAACACCGAGGTCTGAGCTTCGAGAAGGGGAGCTTCACCCAAAAAATCAGCAATCTCTATAGCCGCCAAAGTTGCTGACATGACCAATAATTTGAGTTCATGGCGGAGCAACTCCTGGACCTGCAAAGTAAAAGCCAACCCGAGGTCGGCCTGGAGATGACGTTCATGAAATTCATCAAAAATCACCAGGCCGTAATCACTCAAAGCCGAATCATTCTGCAGGTAACGGGTCAAAACACCTTCGGTCACCACCTCGATCTTCGTCCGGCGACCAACCACGCTCTCGTGGCGCACCCGGAAACCGACCGTCTCCCCGACTTCTTCACCCAACAAGTCAGCCATCCGCCGGGCCGCCGCCCGAGCTGCCAGACGCCGCGGTTCAAGCATCACGATCTTTAAACCCTCAAGCCACGGCTCATCCCGTAACAACAACGGCAAAAGTGTCGTCTTTCCGGAACCCGGCGGCGCCTGCAAAACCACCCGTTGAACCGTCTGCAATTTCTGCCGCAACTCCGGCACTAACTCCACTACCGGCAAAGCCCTGACATCATCACGCTCAAGAAAATTGTTTTTCAATTCAGCTACCATAGTTGGCTTTATCCAGGATTTTACTGACGACTGACGACTGGCTACTGACGAGTCAGGGCCCGATAAAGACGCGGCAACTTATCGGGCAGCTGTTTGACATCGGCAATAACAGTATGATGGACGTCGCCGTAGAGGTTGTCGAGATGGGGGGAGTTGACCGCATTGACGGTAATCGCATGGACATGGATAAAGGCGCTGCGACTTTCACGAATAGCACTGCGGGAATCAGCAATCGCATATTCATTACTGTAATCCTGGTCGTTGGGCAGGCCATCGCTTAAGATAATCATCAATTTGACACGGGCCGGATACTCTTTAAGTTCGCTGGTGACGTGACGAATAGCAGGCCCCATGCGCGTGTTTTTCTCCGGTCTCACTCCACCAATACGACCCTTGACCTCCTCATTGAGGGTTTCGGTAAAGGTTTTGAGATAGAAAAATTCAGCCGCCAGGCGACCGGAACCGGAAAAACCAGCCATCGCGTAAACATCGCCGACCCGTTCCAAGGCCTCACAGAAAAGAACCAGAGCCTCCTTTTCGACTGCAAGGATACTCTTGCCACCACCATCACTTACAGCTTTTCGGGTCGATGATGAAAGATCGACCAGGACAAAAACCGCGACATCACGATCGACCTTCAAACGTTTGCGGTAGAGACGATCATCCGGAGTTATGCGCATTTTCCGGTCGATGGCATATTCTAAAAGAGCATCATAATCAAAAGCATCCCCTTCCGGCCAGTGGCGCAGAATCTGGATGGCTTCGGGCCGAATCAATTCAAAATTGCGACGGACACGACGGATCAGACCGCCGTGATCGGCGACCGCCTCCTGATAGAAACTATCGTCACCACCAACCCGGCGGTGCTCGAGCAATTTGACATGGTTACGCAGGTAATCATTGAGACGATAGTCCCATTCATCATACCAGAAAGTCGGGACTTGCTCATCCTGATCCACAACCGCGGCGGCGGCCGCACTTTCAGGAAAAAGCTCTTTAAGATCAAACCCCGGCGGCAGTTTGGTCATCTTTTTCCCAGCCCGGTCACGCATCTTGCCGGAGCGCTCCAACAACTGCCGTAAAAGCTCGGGCGTCAACTTAAAACTTTCGTCCCGCAAAATATCCTTGAGGTCACCCTTGTTAACGTCAACCCCCTTCTCAGCAAGCTCCTCACGCCAACAATGAGCTTTTTTTTCGGTCTCTTGATGCGCCAGATAGACCAGATCAAAACGCAGACGACGGCCAAAAGGATACTTGAAAGCGATAAAATAATCATCCGCCGCCGGTAAGTCGGCAACCAGATCATAGACCTTCACAACCCAGTCGGCAACTTTATCAACCGACGCAGCCGCACTTTGCAGAATTTCGGCTTCGGCCAGCAAGATCTCAACCAGCTTCAGCAGACCCGGCTCCAGGTTAGCCTGGTTTTGCTGATCCCGCTTTCCCAAAACCAATGCCTTATAGATAGACCAGGCCAAGCGCTCCCCGGCTGCAGCTTTTGGGTCCACCGCAGCCAAGCGCCCGGTTACGACCTCGGCACGCCGGGCAAAACCGGGATAATAACGCTCCAAAAAACCACGCACCCGGGCAAATTCGGCCAGATTAAAAAGCTTTTCGGCCAATTCGGGGCGCTGAAAGAGAGCAAAAAAAGCATAGTAATCGGAAAAAGCAAACTCCGCCGGGGGCTTGTCAGCATCCGGTCCAGCCCCCGTAAACCCGCCCCGCTGACGCTGCCAGCCAAGCAAATCGAAGGCAAAGCTCTGCGCCTCAATAAAAGCAAGCTCGAGACCGGCAAGCAAGCGATAGAAGTTTTTATTCTCCGCAACATCATTACCGAGTTCCATCTCGGCGGGCAGAAAGATCTTCCGCCCATCCGTACAACAAGCTGCTTCGCAAATAATCGAACTGCGGGCAATCTCTTTAAGCGGCCGCACCGCCAGGGACATCCCGCCCCGGGCCTGCAGATAACGCTGTAAAGAGACTATCTGCGAGCTCAGCGGCACCATAGTCTGCATTTTACGGTAGAGATCGCGCCCGGAAATCGCCTCAAGGCCAAGGAAACGGCTACGCCGCTCCCCCTGATCGTCACCCCTTAGAGCCGCGTCAACAAAATCTATCAGATGGCGCTCCTTAAGAAAACGCAAACCCCGCTCTAAACCCCGCAAAAATGAGCGCGCCAACTGGTAATCGACCTCGACCACGCGCCCCAACTGTCCCGCCTGCCAGACCCGCTTAGCATCCGCCATACCTTTGACACCAACAACCAGATGCTCAACCAGGCGAATCAGTTTTTTCTCTTCAATTCCCTGCTTAAGGGCAACAACTATCATCCTCGCATATATTGTCGCTACGTCAGCACCACCGACCTCAAGCAGCGCCAGAAGACCATTGCTCACCTGCCCCAGAGGATAAGGACCCCAAGGCCCCAGATCACGAAAAAGCCGACAGCTATACTCATAGAGTAACAGCTCATCGGCAGCGCAGATAGCAACAAACTTCTCCGCCGCAGAAGCGGCCAGAACCGGCGTAATCGCCCCGGCGACATCGATTGCGGCAAGATATTTTTCCAACCCCCGATCATCAACCTGCGGCATCAGGAGACAACTCCCCTCAACCAGCAATTGGGCAACCTCGACATGACGCTGAAACCAGCCTTCCGCCGCCGCAACCAGGCTGACAACAAGAGCCGGCTCAGGCGGCGGCCTGCGGCAACAAATCGCTTGCCGAAACTTTTCGCCAAGTTGGGCATCACATTGGAAAAGAGGATCAAGCAGGGTGAGGTAATCGTTAGTCATTGACAGGAAAATAATTATTTATTCGAAAATATCGGAGATAATTTCATCCAGAGTTGAGAGCAGACCGAGATCGTCGGTCAAAGGCTGGGCAATTGCTATTTTACAGGCCCGGGCCGGATCGATGCCCCGCCGGATCAGCTGTCCGGCATAGATCAAAAGCCGGGTACCGGCCCCCTCGGCCAGGCCCTGTTCACGAATTTGCCGGATCTTGCCAGCGAGATGAACCAATCGGGTCGCTTCATCAATATCAATTCTGCTTTCCTGGGCGACAATCGCACTTTCAGCCTCAGCTTCCGGATAGTCAAACTCTAATGCGACAAAACGTTGCCGGGTACTCTGCTTAAGATCTTTTAACACCGACTGGTAGCCGGGATTATAGGAAATCACCAACTGAAACTCGGGATGCGCCTTAACAACTTCACCACGCTTATCTATCGGCAAAAGCCTGCGGTCATCAGCCAAAGGATGGATGACCACGGTTGTATCCTTGCGGGCTTCTACAACCTCATCCAGATAGCATATAGCGCCCTCTCTAACCGCCTGAGTCAGCGGCCCATCCATCCAGACGGTCTCATCACCGGTCAAGAGATAACGCCCCACCAGATCGGCGGCAAACAGATCCTCATGACAGGAGACCGTCACCAACGGCCGTTTCAATCGCCAAGCCATATATTCAACAAACCTCGTCTTGCCGCAGCCGGTCGGCCCTTTAAGCATCACCGGCAAACGTTCACAGCAAGCGGTTTCAAAAAGCTCAACCTCGTCAGCCACCGGCAGATAATAGGGTTCTTTCTCAATCAAATAATCAGTTAACGGTTTAACTTCCAGCATTTTACAACCTCTCTGAAGCTTTTCGACAAGCCCGAATCTTCCGGCCTGATCAGATTCCCATATCATCCAGCGGGCTGACCACCCCCTGGCCACCCTGTTTAATGATATGCGTATAGATTTCCGTTGTTTTTACATCGTTGTGGCCCAACAACTCCTGAATAGTTCGAATATCCGTCCCCCTCTGTAAAAGATGGGTAGCGAAACTGTGACGAAAGGTATGGGCTGTAATCCGCTTATCAATGCCAACCAGACGCACCGCCCGCTTTATAGTTTTATTCACCACACTGGGATCAATGTGATGTCGGCGAACTATGCCACTCAGTGGATCGGTCGAAAGCCGGCTTGAAGGAAAAACATACTGCCAGCCCCATTCGCGCGCCGCGTTCTTATATTTCCTCGACAAAGCATGTGGCAAATAGACCTCCCCGTAGCCTTGATCCAGATCTCTCTGATGAAGAAGTTTTACCTTCTCCAGATGATTCTGCAAAAAAGGAATAATAGAAGCCGGAAAGGTCGTCAACCTGTCTTTATCGCCTTTTCCACCTCTGACCGTCAACTGCTTCATGGAAAAATCAATTTCCTGGACTCGCAGACGCAAGACCTCTGCAACTCGAAGACCACTACCATACAACAGCTTGACAATCAACTGAGGCACACCATTCATAACCGAGATCACCTGAGAAACTTCGTCTCTCGTCATCACCACCGGTATGCGAACCTTTTTCTTTGCTCTCTCAGCCCGCAAACTGTCGCCCAATGGCTCTTTCAAAACATGGCGATAGAGAAACACCAGCGCATTCAAGGCCTGATTCTGAGTTGCCGGAGCTACATCACCATGAACCGCAAGATGTGACAAAAAATCTTCAACCTTTTGATCCTTACCGACAAGCAATTCCCGGCGCTCCTGCATTTTATAAAAATGGATATAGCGCTTGATCCAGTCTGCATATGACCGTTCTGTATGAATAGAGTAATGCCGCCGCCGCATCACATTATGAAACTCATCCAGCAACTTCGGCTTAGCCGGAACACTACGGTAAGATTTAATTGACATCTCATAACCCTACAATATATACTGACATTACACTTGATATTTAGCGAAGGGCGAAAATACCATAACATAGCTTAAATATCAACTTATCAGGTCAAATAGACCTGATAATATAAATGTTGAACTAAGCCCGCTACCGCGGGAGCAGGAATAAATATCACAATAAAATCATACATTTAAATCAAATTAAGTCGGTAAACATATTACGATGAGCCCGGCAACTGTGCAGCAGATCATGAAAGTTGGTTACGCTGAATTCGAGCGGACCCATCGCCTTCCCAACCATGTTCGCAAGGCTGCACATCAGATCATGGCCTGCCGTACCGCCAAACTTGGAGGACATGTACAATACTGTCCCGAAGGTCATTTTCAACGCCACTGGTACAACTCATGTAAGCATCGTGCTTGTCCGCAATGCGCCTCAATCCAAATCGAACGATGGCTGCTTAAACAGAAAGCCAAGCTACTTGATTGTCCGCATTACCACTCGATTTTCACCATGTCGCATGATCTAAACCCTTTGTGGTTACAAAACGTCGGTGTCATGACCAAGTTGTTTTTTCGGACGGTCAAGGAAACCTTGTATGCCTTCTTTGACAATCCTCGACATTTAGGCGCTCGGCCCGGTATTATTGCCGCACTGCATACTTGGAACCAGAAATTGGAACTTCATCCACATCTTCATTGTCTGATCACCGGCGGCGGCTTGACCAGTGACGATCAATGGGTTGAGGTGAAAAACGGTTACCTTCTCCCGGCGCGAGCGGTAATGGTAAAATTTCGTGGCAAGCTACTCAGCTACATTGAAGATGCCCTGAAAGTCGGCCTTCTTCAATGGCCTAAAGGTATGACATGGCAAGATTGGACTCGCCTAAAACGTAAAATGAGACGTAAAAAATGGAACGTTAACATCCGGCAACGTTATAATCATGGCAATGGTGTAGCAACCTATTTGGCTCGCTATCTACGTGGAGGGCCGATCAAAAACAGTCGTATTTTGACGTGCGACGAAAAAGAGGTCAGCTTTCACTATCGAGTCAATGGTGACCAGGGAAAAGACAATCAACGCGACTCTATGACACTGAAAATTGATAATTTCATCCAGCGCTATCTTTTACATATTCCTAATCCCAGGACAAAATTAGTTCGCTACTGGGGAATTTATGCTGCTACGTCATACAAGAAACTTAACCGATGTCGCGAACAACTGAACCAGGAACCGTTCAACTGCAGCCCTGAATTTC
>JANTGZ010000064.1 GCA_024762675.1 Thermodesulfobacteriota bacterium
CACCTCACTGCCGAAGTGGTGGAACTGGTAGACACGCTATCTTGAGGGGGTAGTGGGTTAACACCCGTGCCGGTTCGATTCCGGCCTTCGGCACCACAGATACAAAAGGGGTTGTAATCTTAGCTGATTACAACCCCTTTTTATTTTTTTCGCAACAACTGATTCTTTCGCTCACGTGTATCTAGAAAACAACAGTTGCAACTTAAAATCGACCCCGCAGCAACAAGGGAAGAGCCGGTTCCGCAGACATCATTGAGGGGCAGACCGGTGGCACTCAAACCGCTCAGAATATCACCTAGATCGTCTATGAAAGTTATAGCGGTGGCTACCTCAGCCAAACTCCATGTTTACGGCACTGATGCGGCTCCCGGCAACTTGCAAATAGATAGTAACGCCCTGATCAATGGTGAACTGCAACTTGCCAGCAGCCGCGAGATCAAAACCAAGATACACGAGGTCGGCGTCGAAGAGGCCAAAGAGGCTTTTGCACAGCTAACTCCGGTCTCCTTTCATTACAAAAAAAACCTACAGGGACGCCAGGTCGGATTTATTGCTGAGGATGTACCGGAGATGTTTGCCAGCCGTTCAAGGAAATCGGTCAATCCGATGGATATCGTCGCCGTCCTGACTAAAGTTTTACAGGATCAGCAGCAGCTTATAATGGATCAGAAAAAAGCCCTGCAAAGACTCGACAATAAACTCCAAAACCTGGATGACTATTTAACCTTTTACAACTACTGATGAGGGCGTCGCAAAACCGCGTCATACCGGACTTGGTCCGGAATCCAGAAGTCGTTGAATTTACTGGATTCCGGTCTTCACCGGAATGACGTTTCAAAGAGAACTCAAACTTTTTTTACGAATGCGTCAAAGACGAAGCCATCAAACTTTTTTTGTTGATCTGCACTCTTAAATATGATAAAAACAATCTGTTTTAAACTGATAAAGAAGGATTCACCAAAACATAGTACTATAAACGACGGAGGTCACAATGAAATATCATCAATCAATCTCGAGCACCCGCTGGCTGCTCGTCGGACTGCTCGCACTAAGCTTTATAGCAATAACGTTCAGACCGACCAGCGCTCCGGCAGCAACCGAAACACCCACGATTTCTACCATCGTCAACAGCGAAGCCATCGAGTGGCAGGTTGAGCCACAGAATGCTTACGAACGCCTGATTCTGGTCGTCATTGGCCCGGACAAAACTGCATTTCGCCTGGCTTACGAAGCTAATGATCTCCCGTTTCTGGGGCTAAACTCCCTGATCTCCTCTGGACTGCCGGACGGTTTTTATAAATACGAACTGACACTCGTGCCAACCCTGACCCCGGAAGCGAGAGAGTTTATCTCTCTCGCTCGTGAAGGCGACAACAGCGACCTTTTAACCGAGGCCCAGGAGGCCGGCCTCCTGCCGAAGGAGGGTTCAGTCCTGGCCGGGAGCTTCACTATCAACGAGGGCCTCTTTGTCCTGCCGGAAACCAGCGAGACTTCTCTGAGAAGCGACCAGGTAATAGCCGATGATCTCATTGTCCAATTTAGCGCTTGTATCGGCAATGACTGCATCAATGGTGAAGCTTTTGATTTCGACACTCTCAGATTAAAAGAGAACAACCTGCGAATCCATTTCGATGACACCAGTGGTGCCGCCGGTTTCCCCGCTAATGACTGGCGTATTGTAATCAACGACTCTAGCAACGGCGGCGGCAACTATTTTGCTATAGAAGACGCTACAGCCGCTCGTCAGCTCTTCAAAGTTGAAGCTGGAGCCCCATCAAACAGTCTCTATGTCGATGATGGAGGCCGAATTGGCCTCGGCACCTCAACCCCTGCTGTTGAGCTTCATATAGTTGACGGCGATTCCCCGGCATTACGCCTGGAACAGGACGGCAGCTCCGGCTTTACGCCGCAAACCTGGGATGTCGCCGGTAATGAAACCAACTTCTTTATTCGGGATACCACAGGTTCCACTCTGCCACTCAGAATCAGACCCGGAGCGCCAACCGGTGCCATCGATATCCAGGCCAGTGGTGAAGTTCAATTTGTGCAAAGCATCGTGGTGGGCTCAAGCCGGGATATTAAACAAAACATCAAGGATCTGAGTAGTGAAGATGCCTTTAAAACTCTACAGAAACTGACTCCGGTCACCTATCAGTATAAAGTCGACAAAGGTGAAAATCACGTTGGCTTTATTGCGGAAGATGTCCCCGAGATGGTTGCTGTAAATGGTCGCAAAGGCTTGAGTTCAATGGATTTTGTGGCCGTTCTGACTAAAATCGTACAGGAGCAGCAGCTAGTAATCGGTAATCAGAACAGAGCGCTCGAGAAAATGGAGAAGCGTTTAAAAAGTCTGGAATATGAGGTCACAGAAAGCTCGCGTCAGGATTGGTAATGAGAACGGCGGTCTTATGGATATTTATCCTGACCCTCGGCCTCGGAGTCTGGATTAAAGCAGATAATGGGCTGGCCGCAGAAAATAACGGGTTCAGACAACTTCCGAGCGGGATTTTGTCTGAACCTGCGCGGGCGGTCTGCGATGTCGATTGCTGCTCTGAACCGTTAGCCCAACTGGTTGCGGAAAAATTAATTTTAGGCGACACAGACCCCATCGCGGCCTGGAGCCAGATCGACAACCCGGCGGCTGACGGCTGGCCTACCGAGATCTTTAACCAGAGAGCAAACCGGCAACTGAAAAAGATCGGCAACTTCATCGCCCACCCGGAACAACTGACCCAAAAAAACCTTAAACCTCTATTAACCCCAGAATTTTCCTGCAGCACCCTTCGACCCTCTGAACTTAAAACGACTTTTAAAGATGAAGCGCTCCAAGTTAAAAGCTACAGCCGAAGAACAAGCCTTGCCCCCCCGGAACTCAGTTTCCATGGCGCCTCAGGTCTCCACAAGGCCCTCTCCAACCTCCTCGCACCTCTGGCCAAAGCCCGCGATATGCGCTACAAGTTCAAAGTTTTCAGGGTTGAAGAGAAGGCCGAAACGGTTGTAACCCGCCAGTACTTCGCAATCTCCGGTCGTCTTGCCGACAAAACGGTTGAACTCAATGCGACATGGGTGATCAGATGGATGAAGGCAAAAGAAAACGCCGGGGAAACCTTAAAATTTTCGACGCTTGCGCTGGAAAAGTTTGAGGAAGTAACTTGGCACAATGATGAGCCAACAATTTTTTCAGACTGCAGCTCAACCGTTCTGGGGCACAACCCAAGCTATCAATCCCAGCTCCAGAAAGGTCTCAACCATTGGCTCAACCGCCAGGACAATCCGCTTGAAAACTCTTTCCTCGGCACCCCCGGCATCGCCGTCGGCGATCTTAACGGCGACGGCCTTGAGGATCTCTATCTCTGCCAGGAGTTGGGACTGCCCAATCAGCTCTTTCTCCAGCAAGCTGACGGTCGGGCCGATGAGGTGGCCGCTGACTATGGTCTCAATTTTCTCGAAAGCTCTCGCAGCGCCCTGATCTTAGACTTTGACAATGACGGCGATCAGGATCTCGCAATTGCGGTTCTCGGCGGCATCATCATCAATGAAAATATCGGTTCGGGCAAATTCAAGCTGCATAAAGTTCTCCCGACAAGTGACGACAATATGAGTTTAAGTGCTGCCGATTATGACTGGGACGGCGATCTCGACATCTACGTTACAGCTTACTACCCGAACCGTCGGGTTGATGGCACTCAAACTTCACCTGAAATTGCGGGCGCTGAAAGCCGTTTTGTCTACCATGACGCCAACAACGGTCCCGCCAATTTACTCTGGCGCAATGATAGCTCCAAAACCGGGACTCTGGGTTTCACTGAAGTAACCGAAGAGGTCGGCCTCAACCAAAACAATCACCGATACTCGCTGGCTGCCGCCTGGGAAGATTATGACAACGATGGCGATCCGGATCTCTACGTCGCCAACGATTACGGGCGTGACAGCCTCTATCGTAACGACTTAAACAGTGACGGCACTCGTCGTTTTACAGCTGTCGACGAAATCGCAGGAGCGGTCTCCAGCGGCGGCGGCATGTCGATCTCATGGGGAGACTATAATCGGGATGGATTGATGGACGCCCTGGTCAGTGGCATGTGGTCATCTGCGGGCAACCGCATAACAACACAAACCCAGTTTAAAAAAGAATCGACAACCGTCAAGGAGCGGCTGCAGAAGTTTGCCAAGGGCTGCTACCTTCTCGAAAACAATGACAAACAAGTCTTTTCCGATGTTGCCCGAAAAAGCGGTATGGAGATGGGCCGCTGGGCCTGGGGCTCTCGATTTGCCGACTTTAACAACGATGGCTGGGAGGATCTCGTGATTGCCAATGGCTTTATCACCGGCAACCAGAACGGGGGTGACCTCTGAAGCTTTTTCTGGCGACGGGTCGTGTCGCACTCGCTCAACGATGCTAAAGATGAAAACTGCAATCTCAATAGAACATTTGCAGATCTCTCAAGAATGATCCGACAGGGACGCTCCTTTAGCGGGCATGAACGAAACTGCTGCTTTCTTAATACCGGAAACAACAATCAAACCAATAAAGATAGCAATTTCGCAACGGTTTCCGCGGTTTCCGGTCTCGACTTTCCCGATGATGCCCGGGCCGTGGTCAGCCTGGATTGGGACGGTGATGGCGACCTTGATCTCTGGCTGGCTAATCGCAGTGCCCCTCGCCTGCGTTTTTTGCGCAACAACCAACCCAAAAGCAACAACCATATAGCCTTCATACTTAAGGGCAACGGTACAAACTGCAACCGCGATGCCATTGGTGCCAGAGTCGAAATATTTACGGGCGAAGAGCAAGATTTAAAGCAGATAAAGACAGTAAACGCGGGCTCCGGACTAATCTCACAAACAAGCCGCCGCCTCTCATTCGGCATCGGCAAGACAAAAAGAGTAAAACGGGTTCTGATAAGGTGGCCGGACGGCAGCACTCAAGAGTTTAGCCCGCCTGCAATCAACACCTGTTACCTTGTCAACCAGGGCGATAATGAAGCGAATATCCGGCAACGACCACAACCCAAGATTGAAATTGCAGACAGTCTCCCGGCCCCGGCAACAGATTTCGGCCTGCCCATCAGAGTCCCTCTGGCAGCACCGCTACCTTTGCCGGAAATAAACTATTTAGATCATAACTACCAAGCCAAAATGCAGCCCTCAGGCCGGGGTCGCCGCATCCTGATAAACCTCATTTCCCGACAGAGCCCTCAATGCGCTGCCGAGCTCTGGAGATTACAAAATGAGGCGCCTGAACTTAAACGTGCCGGGATCAACCTGCTCGCCCTTGAGGTCGACCACCTATCAAGTCCTGACTCAAATAATATCAAAAAAAACCAACTCCTCCCCGAAAACTTTGCTTTTCCTTTTCGCTACGGTTTTGCATCACCGACACTTATCGCCGACCTTAAACGGATTCACAATCTCTCACTACCTTTGGAATACCCCCTGCCGATCCCTTCAAGTTTTCTCATCGACACTCAAGGCCGGGTAACGACAATCTACAAAGGAGCAGTCAACCCACGACAACTTGCCTTGGACGCAGTTCGAGAAACTGATAATTTCTACAAAAGCCTGGTGCAGTCAATGCCCTTTTCAGGGCGTTTTTGTGATGACCCGCAACTACTGCGGCCCCTGAAAGAAAATTTTGCTCTGAAAATGCTGCACGGCGGTCGCCGCCTGGAAGGTCTGGGCCGCACTCAAGAGGCCCTCTCCTACTATTACGAAGTCGTAAAAATCCTGCCGAATGCGGCCATCGCCAACTATCACCTGGGAGAGGCTCACTATAAATTACGCCACCTGGAAGCCACTCTCGTCAACCTTAAACAGGCTCTGAAAAAGGATCCCGGCCTTATCCCGGCACGCAAACTCCTGGCCCATATTCACCTGGTTCAAGGAGAGGCGCAAGCGGCGGCTCTCCAGCTCCTCATCATTTTAAAGGAAAATCCACAAGATGCGGAGTCGCTGGCCAACCTGGGGGTCGCCTATATCGCTCTCGGACGCCCCGAGATGGGTCGCAAAAAACTTGAAGAAGCGCAAAAAACAGACCCGAAAAATGCCTCGATAAATTTTAATCTTGGCGCTCTGTACCTCAGCGAGAAAAATTTTGACGCTGCCGAAAAGGCCTTTACAAAAACCCTGCTTTTACAAAGGGACTATCCTGGTATCAAATACCAGCTTGGGCTCCTGGCTGAATCCCAGGGAAACCCTATAAAGGCTATGGATTTTTATGAACAAGAGCTTAAAAGTAATCCCACTCACCAGAAAGCAATTATAAAACTGGGCGAACTTTACGAAAACCAGAAAGCAAGGTAGAGATCTGATAAGAGCACTAAAAAACTAAGCTTTCCCCCTCCGTCTTGCCAGCCTGACACTTAACAGCGACAAGATAATGAAAAGCATTACAAAGCCGATTTCCGAAAGGGTTGGTATCCCGTAACGGTACCATAAAGTTGCATCCAAGGCCGTATCGGTTTCGGGGTCATCACTGGGAACGGCTTGCTGACCCGCGACAATTTCATCACCAATCAGGTCGTTACCATTTTCATCCCAATACGCAAAAGCCTGATTGCCTACGCTTTCAATTTCCATATCGACTATGGTTTGAAAAGTTATTACTATTTCATTCTCGGTCAAAGCCTCACCGACATCATTAAAGTCACTGTCAATAACGCCCTCCCAGAGCACCGCATGGCTATCCAAATCGTAACTACAGCTGAGTGTACAGCTCTCATTAGGGGCCTCACAACTGAGTGAACCTTCGACAAAACTTAATGTGTCCGGCAACGGGTCGTTAACCCTGACCTGCAAACTGCGATGGTTGTCCTGGTTGCTGATTTTCAGTTGCCACTCAATTGTGGTCACCTCCGCTTCGCTGAAAACGCCTGTAATCGTCTTCTCTAATTGCGGAGGTAACATTTTATAAATAGCTGACACTGTAAAAACCGTTGGATCTTCATCGCCACTCGTATCAGCGGGGTCATCGGATAGAATATTTTCTCCTTCTGCATCAAGGACCTGAGCCTGATTACTGATTACAGTTCCGTGGGCAACACCTTCTGAGACCAGAATCGGCTCAATAAAAATCAGTGCGCCGGCACCCGGTTCCAGGGTTCCAAGATTAACTGAAACCTCTGGACTTTCGCTGACAACGGCGCCCTGACTGCTATGAACAGCACCTGGTGCGATAAAGAGCTCGACCGGTAAGGAGTCGGTCACCATAACCCCGGTCGCCGGAGCACTGCCCTGGTTGCTGACAGCCAGAATATAACGGATAATCTCTCCAGGATTAACCAAACCATCTTTATTTTTATCCCCGATCAGAGCATAACTCTTCTCCAGCAGAAGTTCAGGGTGACCCTCCTGACCTGCAGCAACCGCCGTAAAACCGGTCTCTTGAAAACCGTCATCCCGGTTTCTATTGCCGTCAGTAGGAACGCTCTCTTCGAGCTCATCGGCTGCAGCCATCCCCTGGTTGACAAACTCAGCGAAAACGGCTGTTTCTGAACCAAGAGAGGCAACTGTTGCAGTAACTGTCATGATCTGACTTTGACCTGAGTTCAGTACCGGAAACAGTGCGCTTACAGCGCTCTCAGGAGGTGTCCAATCGCAGTTGCTGACGGCAACAATTGTCAATCCCTCCGGCATAATATCGTTGACGGTAACATTATGAAGGTCGACCTCACCGCTGTTGATAACAGTAAAAGTATAGGTTACCTGATCACCCACGTTAATAGTTGAAGAAAATGGCGCTGCAAGATCGGAAGTTAGAGCAACCTGTTTTTCAACCCTTAAGGCGGGAGCCGGTGTTGCATTGACTGTGATCTCGGTTGGCTGGTCACCATTTTTATCAACACCATCCGCATCGGTCGGCTCTGGTACGGTCTGATCGGAATCGACCAGACCCTGATTGGCAATAATGATACCACTTGGAGTAAGGTCATCGACCCTGACCCGGAAATTTACAACCACAACCCCGGCCTCCGGCAGAGAGGCAAAAGCGGCCGTGATCCTGGCCCCTTCAGAATCACTGAACTGGGCGGCATCGCCATCGGCGGCATCACTCATAGAGAGATTATCAACCTGAATACTACCGGGCACAAAAGTTGTAAAAAGCGGTATCGGATCCTGAAAAATGACATTACTCAGCAAAGAACCGAGATTTTTCAAGGTCACTTCATACTCTAAGATATCACCGATACTCAAACTGCCGCTTGAGTCAACGTCGTTAAAAACAGCTACAGTTTTCTGAGCATCCAGAGATGATGCGGCCAGAGGGGTAACCGTAGCAACGTCATTTAAGCAGTAATCATTTAAGGTTTCAGGAGCATCACAAGCGCTGCCGTTACGGCCGCCGAGAAGAGTACCATCGGCATCAGGAATCGAGCCGAAGGTCAAACGGGCCCGGTTTTCAAGGAGACTGTCGACCGACGCATCAAGGTCGACATAAGCCTCATAAATGATCGTGGACTCAAGGTCAGCTAAAGTCAATGCGGCCAGGTTAAAGGTTAACTGGTTACCGGATATTCCCGGTTCCGGGTAGCCTGAGCCTGGAACATAAGTCAAACCGGCCGGCAGCTGATCGACAAGTTCAAGGTCGTAAGCGTTGGCACTGCTTCCCTCAAGATGCCCAAAGGTGAGACTGAACTGAACCCGGTCACCCAGGGATTGCTGAGCCGGGGTGACGCTTTTTTCGAGTCTAAGTTGAGGCTCACCGATTGTCAGATCAAGCCCCTGAACTCCCGCTTCATCGATATCGCTGTCGAAATACCTGGTCTCCAACCCGCTCGCGGCCGTAAAGCTCAGATAACAGTTATTGGTCAAAACTTCTCCAGCCTGGTTAGCATCCAGATTGTCGACAACTGCAGTGATATCGATAACCAGAAAATCATCACTAAATGAAGCATTGGCCGGATTGGTAACCTGACCGAACGAGAAGCTCAACTGCTGGCCGCTAATATCAACCCCGTCGGGATTATTATAACTGTGCGTTATACCACCATTGCCGGAGGCTACCAGAGCCTCTTTAAAAGTCAGATTATCGGGCAGTGTATCAACCACTTCAAGATCGTTAATCACGCCTTCAATAAGAGCAACTGTAATACGATAGTTAACCTCTTCCCCGATACTGTAGCTGGTATTTTCAACTACCGGATAGAAGCGTTTGTCGATCTGCACCGGATCGGCTACGGTAATTGTCGGGGAGCTGGCGCTGATATTGTAGTTATTGAGCAGGCTGTCGTCATCCTGCCGGGAGTCGGGACTCGATCCGTCACGCTCACCGACAACAGTACCCAACTGGCTTGAGAATGAAACTCTAACCCCATTCTGAACCAGATCTCCGGGAACCACAGAGCCGGCCATAAAAGCGCTGAAGCCGACCACCACCTGGGCACCGGGCAGCAGGTCAAACGGGGAACTCCACCAAGCACCGCTGTCATATGACAGCGTCGGCGTTCCGGCACCACCAGAGCTCGATACCAGATTAAGATCTGTAATATTTTCGAGACCCGCTGGCAGCAGGTCGCTAAGAATTACTTCGTGCGCGGTTGTCGTACCATCATTTCTGGCAGTAACCGAAAAATCGACCTGATCTCCGGCATCAAGACCGGCGTAAGAGCTTTCGATGCTTTTACTCAGACTGAGATAGGGCTCTCCGACTATTAGCGCAGCGCTGTCGGTAAAGCTCCATAAATTACCCCCACTCTCGGCATCTTCAACTATAAATCGAACCTCGTTCTCTAACTCTACACCCTGCTGCACCGAAAGCAGATTAGTGATGCGGGCCTGATAGCTTAAGCGGACCCATTGCGCGGTTCCTGGCGTAGAGTTAAGAATATCGCCAAACGTAAAAACAATGGTTTCATCACCTGTTTCAGGGGTATCGGGAAAACTTGTAACCTGCGGCAGGTTGTTTTCAACGCTGACCACAGCGGCATCTGAAACCTCCAGAACAACGCTACCGGCAACATATTCCAATCCTCTTGGTAAAATATCTTCAAGCCGGCTATTAAAACCGCCAGGCCAGTTGCTGCTCAACTCAACCTGAAAAGAGACCGTATCACCAACGGCATAAGGACCACTGCCACTGGCAACACTCTTGTCGATGGAGATATCGCCAACCACGACCGTAACGCTGTCAACATCAAGGTAATCGTTGGGAGTTACAACCGAGCTTATACGTTCACCTCTGATGTCACCAGGATTATCCAACGTATCACCGGAACGGTCACCGACGCTGCCATAATCACCCGGCAGACTCGTCCAGGTTACCCGGGCCGTGTTGCTTACCGAGCTGCCTTCGGGCAGGGCTTCAAGGTCGGCCGTATAGGTCACCGTCAAAGTCGCACCAACCGGAAATTCGGCAACGGTAAGCGAAAGAGAGCTTGATGACGAGGCATCAATTATCCCGTTTGCCCCTCCAGCACTACTGACAGAGGTAACGCTCAGGTTGCTTAAGTGTTCCGGCAGGTCATCACTGATGAGCAAATCGTAAGCTGTGGCCCGGTTGCCGGCAACCGGATTACTGATCGCAACCGTAAAGGTGACAGTGCCACCCGCAGTTGGAAATGCCGCGGGCAGAGCCCCTTTATCAACACTTATATCGGCTTCGGTTATAGTCAGCAGATGATCGGCCGGAACCAGGCTGCGTTCCTGGGAGAGATTATCCCAGTAAGAAAAATGGCCCTGGTTGAGCCGCGTCTCCCCGGCCTGGTTCAAACTGCTGTTTTCAACGACAACACTTATATCGAGATTATAGGAGGCCGGGCTGCTCTCGTCTGAACTGATAATATCTCCAAGAAACAGAGAAATATCCTGGCCGGAAACTGATATATCAGGACCATCGGCAAGCACCACTAGTTGACCATCAAGCGCGTTATTAATATTGCCGGGGTTAACCGAACTGTTCAAACCCAGAGTAAAACTGCGGCTTAAACGGGCACTGCCGGCAAGATAGGCAAGCCCTTCCGGCAGGCGGTCAAATAGGGTTGCATGCCGGGTCGTACCGGCCGGCAACTCTACGGTAATACGGTAAGTAGCGAGCTCTCCGATCATCAGGTTTGCGCCGGAACTATCCGCTTCGCTGCTGAGAATCATACTCTTTATAAGTCCGGAAGGCTGGACCGCGTTGTTGTCATCATCACCATCTTCTGCCGCATCATCAATCGGCGTCAAGGTCGGATTTTTGCCATCACCATCGAGACCGTTGTCATCACTTGCCTCATCACTATGGTTATCGGCTGTGGCTAAGGCCTGGTTACTGATAATCGTTCCATCAGCAAAGCCCGATCGAATCGCAACTGTAAAACTGACCGCCGCGTTATCACCGGGATTAAGATTGCCAAGATTAACCACAAGAGGATCCTCACTGACAACTACCCCCTGGCTGTTATTGACTGTACCAACAATTAAAGCGGTCTCAGCCGGCAGCGTATCTTGAACACGAACATTATCAGCCACAGCGCTACCGGTATTGCTGATCAAAAGCGTATAAGTTATCCGGTCACCGGGATTAACCAGACTATTCCCATTGACATCCTCTTGCAGGTACCAGCGTTTTTCGAGATCCAGCTCAGGGCTTCCGGTTTCGGAAACACCATCGACGGCCGTAAAGATGGTCGCCTGATAGCCGTCACTGGGATCACCATTTCCGTCAGAGGGTGTGGTTTCGGTCTGGTCGGATGAAGCGCTTCCCTGGTTGCTGAAACTCTGTTCACTGCCGCCCGCCAGGGGATCATCAACTGCAACTTCAAACCAGATATAGCCGAAGCTGCCGGTTTCTACATTCATTCCGGAGAGTGAAACCACGTCCCCGGATATTATAAGCGTACCATCGCTGCTATCGCTGCTGTCATTGTAAGTCAGACCGGCCGGAATAGTGTCGGCAAACTGGACTCCGGTCAGAGGCAGGCTACCTTCATTTTCAAAAATCACCCAGTAGGTCATCAGATCACCCGGCGAGATGACACCGTTACCATCGAGATCTTCCTCCCACTCAACAAACTTCCAACAGTAGAGCGAACCCTCAAGGGGAGCTCCGCCAACCATAATTTCGGTCGGCTGATCACCATTTTCATCGATACCATCAGCATCGGTCGGTTCAGGAACGGTCTGACCAGAGTCAACCAGACCCTGATTACTGATGATAGTACCCGCCGGGGTTCCACTGTCAACAGTGACCTGGAAAGTAATGGTGACAATATCACCCGCAGCCATATCACCAACGTCTACAGTCAGATTCGGGCTGGCGCTGTCATCTTCACTCCCTTGACTGGTGCTGAGGCTGGCGCCCACATAGGTGGTATTGGTGGGAGCTGTGTCGGTAAAGAGCACATTGCTGACATCGAAGGGACTGTTCAGAGTAATAGTATATTCTAACGTGTCACCGGGTTCGGCAACCCCAACCTCACCGTTATCAATAACCAGAGTGACACTTTTCCGGGCCTCAATAAAAGCCGCAATTGAAGGGATGACTGTAGCGGTGTCACTGGAACAATAGTTATTGAGACCGGCTGGACAGTCAGAACTGTTGCGACCGCTCAATTGACTACCGTCAGCTCCTGGCAGACTCGACCAGGTCAGACCGGCCTGATTGATAAGCTCCTGACCATCAGCTGCATCAAGTTCGACTCGGGCTCTATAGGTAAATTGCCAGAGACCATTATCGGGAGCCGCCCGGGTGAGACCGGCTTTGCTGAACTGCAGGTTCTGTCCGACAACGATTATGTCATCAGACGGCAGCGAAGAGTCGAGATAGGTTAAACCTTCCGGAAGCAGGTCGCTGATTGCCAGATCGTATGCATCGGCACTGCTGTTATCACCATGGGCAACCGCTATTGTAAAAGTAACAATATCGCCTAAGGCCTGGCTTTCCGGAACCACTGTTTTTACCAGTTCAAGCTCCGGCTCGGTCACCGTAATCGGTAAGCCCTGACGCCCGGCCACGGTTCCATCATAATCATAGTAGACATTGTCACCGCCACCCCAGACGATGTAGACAGCAGAGTCTGCTGTCTCTTCGCCGTTTAAGAGCTGAGTCTGGTTCTGATTGGCAATACTATTGTCAACCCGGACGGTGATTTCGGTATCGAAATAGTCATTGCTATTATCAACATCAGGCAGATTGCTGACATCTCCGAGAGCTAAATAGAAACTCCGGCCACTTCCGAGCCTCTTGTTATAGTCGGAATTTGCGAAAGTCAGATTGCCGCCTCCCGGTGTCAGAATCTGATGGCTTATATAGCTAAGACCTTCTGGAAGCAGATCATGGACTTCAACCTGCGGCGTAACACCTTCAATCATCCAGGCACGCAAACTATAAGTAAATTCCTCACCGATGGTAAAATGATCGGTCCCGGCCGGCAGGCTCTTAGCAATGGCAAGGTCGGCGGCGACAGTAATTGTGTGGTTGGCACTTTCGTTATAGTTGTTGAGGTCGGAATCGTCATCGTCATCACTACCGGTGCTGGAACCATCCCGACCGACACCGGCAACCAGGCTATTGTAAGTTGCCGTTGTCTGGTTGACCAGAGTTGAACCTGCAACGACATCAGACAGCAGGGTTGCCGTAAACTCGACCTGCAGATGACCTCCAGGAGCTACCTGCAGTAATGGCAGGCTAATCGTATCATCGGCTGAGTTGGTCGTTGATACAGTAAAGTCAGCAACGACTGGAGGTGTGGTGGTATTATTCAGATAAACTTCTCCGGCAACCACCGTAAGGCTCTGATCCTTAATCCCGCCAAGCCCGTTATCGGCAGCGTTAAAAGGCATAATATCCTGCCATGCAAGCCGGTAAGCAGTGATGTTGCCGTTATTATAAATATCGATCCGATAGCTGATATCGTCTCCAGCATCGAGACCGGCGGCACTGGTCAAGGGTATTTTCTCTATGTAGAGATTGGGTTCACCTACCGTTATTGTGGTCTCTACCGGGGGCGTACTTAAACTATCACCGTAGTTCAACACGGCTTCGTTGGTCAGGCCTGTGCCATCCTGATTAGCGAA
>JANTGZ010000065.1 GCA_024762675.1 Thermodesulfobacteriota bacterium
AGTCGGCCCTTAAGAACCCAGTTTCAGAGGTTCATTTGAGGTGCTGACATCATAAACAAAAAATTCTGATCGATTTTTTTGACTAAATGCCATCAGAATTATAGCTCTAATGGCAGATAAAAACAGCGCAAAAGAAGAGCGGTAGCTCTTCAGTAATTTATTGAAGTTGAAAGCGGCGGCAGCCAGCATCAAATTGATATCATCACCAAGACTTCCCTTGAGGAAGTTGCGGGCCAAACGATAATCCGTTTTAAGGTGGCCGATGACCGGTTCAATGCCGGCCCGTCGCCGAAATCTTTTTCGGGCCTGGCGTTTTTGGTAGTCAGTAGTTCTTTTGCCTGGCGGCTTAGGAATCACGATTTTCGTGTTCCCAATTTTACTGGTACCGCGATAGCCACGATCGCAAATAGCGACTTCCGGCTCTCTGCCCACCAGTCTGGAGGTTTGTTCGATTACTTCCGGCAAGGTGTGACCATCGTACAAGTTTTTACAGTGACTTAAGGCACCGACGATAATACCGCTGTTCTTTGTTAAAACAATTGATGCCTTGGCACCGAATTCATATTTTTTGTGAGCTTTGCCTTTGCTGACACAGTAGACTTCCGGTTCATGAAGGCTGTAAATTTTATTTCTGTCGCCTTTTTGCTGTTTCAGCATTTTATCGAAAAGTTCAAGCTCTGAAGCGTGGGTTTCGAGTTTTTCCGGGTTCAGTTTACGGTACAGCTCTCGCAGGAGACGACCGGCAATGGTTTTCAGCTTTTTTAATGCCGCTCTGGCTTTCTTGCGATTTTTGGGATGATGCATAAAACGCAGGTCACGCAGTAACTTTTTTACTGTCCGGCGATAGCTCTGACGTAAAACGATGCCTTCTTTTTTGGCAATCGCAACACAGTAGTCAATGATTTTTCGATACTGTTTGCTGTCTATGGGAAAAGTAATGTTTTTTTCCTGAACAGTTGTGTCAACCAGAACCTCTTTCTCTTTGGCTTTGCTGCCATGGAGATCAATTGATGCCTGAAGGATTTTTTCGACCCCTTCTTTTCCGATTCGTTTGCGAAAGTGAACCAGGTCTGTTGGGTGTACTGGAAATTTCCACTGGAAAACAGTTTCACCGCTGAAAAACTGGTAGTACGGATTCTCTACCCAACGGGCGACCACCGATTCGTCTGAAAGATTGTAAAGCTGCTTTAAAATCAGCAAGGCTACCATCAGTCTTATCGGCTTAGCCGACTGCCCTGTGTGAGAGTAAAAAACAGATAACTCTTTTTCAATCTCTCTCCAAGGCATCTTTTCTGCCAAAATGTAGAGAGGATGCTTGGGGTTAAGTTGATCCCTCAACATTTGTGACAGAAAACTGAGTTGGTTTGGATCCGGTGAACAACCTTTCATTTTTTCGCCTCTCGAAGTGGTTTTTTTCTGCAAGGTTTTGCCTGATTATATACCACTTTTCGGCAGAAAATGACAGCTTATTTTTAGCTTTTATTAAATAAATTCAAATATTTAACCTGTATTTCAGGGTCGACTAAGATAGCCCAAGAGCCTGGCCGAATCATCCTCTTTCAGATCTTCAACAAAGATGGCAACCGGGGTCATGGCATTTCCGATATTGTGCATAACCAGAGCCGCCAGCTGGGCCCGACCAATCTCCAAGGCCTGATCCAGGAGTTCGTTTTGTGACTCCTCCAAGGCCCTGGCACGATCGGCGACCATCGCCTCAAGTTGTGCCTGATGAGCTTCTAAACGAGCTTCGACCTCACGCCGCCGGTCGATCTCAACCCAAAGCTGGGCCTCACGTTTCTCCTCTGCGACGATCGCAGCTTTAAGTCTGCGTTGACGTTGGTAGAACCATAAGAAAAGCAGGCCCACAAAGACCAGCAGCCCGGCCAAAAGCCAACAGCAGGATATCTCTTCACAATTAAAACTAAACATTGAGCAATTCGACAATCACTGCCAACAGGGCATTAATGGTGTAGGGTTTTTGCAAGAAAGCTTCCCTTTCACCAAGTTCCACGATAACTGAATTGTCGGTATAGCCGGAGCAGTAGAGAACCGGCAGATCGGGGTAGCGCTTTCTCAATTTACGACTGAGCTCAGACCCACTCAGTCCCGGCATCACCATATCGGTAAAGAGAAGATCCGGAACTTTCCCGGCGCTCCCCATCTTATCCAGAGCCTCTTGACCATCGGCTGCAGCAATCACCACAAAACCGGCCTTGGCCAATCTATCATGGGCGATCTGGCGAATTCTTTCATCATCTTCAGCAAGCAGGATAGTCGCCCCTTTAAAATGAGTAAGATCTTTCCTTGAGTCTTCAATTGCAGATACTTTACTCTCGGCTTTGGCATCGGCACCACCCTCTTTACAGAGCGGCCAGTAAATTTGAATCGAAGTCCCCTGCCCGGGTTCGCTGTAGATATTTATATAACCACTATTTTGTTTAACGATACCATAGACGGTGGAGAGACCGAGACCGGTTCCCTGGCCCAGCTCTTTGGTTGTAAAAAAGGGTTCAAAGCAGTGTTCCAGAGCCTCCAGGCTCATGCCGCAGCCATTATCGCTGATCTCGATCAAAGCCTGACGACCGGGCTGGCTGCCTTCATGGATGGCGATAAAATCTTCATCGAGAACGACTTCGCTCAGACGCAGTCTGATTTGCTTTACAGCTCCAAGCTCATCTGTTTGGCGCAGGGCATCGCGGGCATTGACCAAAAGATTAACAACAACCTGTTCGAACTGGCCGGGATCAGCTTTGACCGAAACTGTAGTTTCAGGGCCGGGAAGATCTAAGTTTAAAGCGACATCCTCTCCCAGCAGACGCTGCATCATCTTCATCAAGTTCTTAATAAGTCTGCGCAGGCAGACCTCTTCGGGTTGAATCATCTCGCGGCGGCTGAAAGCTAATAACTGACGCGTCAGATCTGCGGCCCGGCGGCCGGCTTCATTAATCTCCAAAAGATCCGACCGCATCGGAGAATCTTTGCCGCACTCGTCGGCTAAAACTTCACTGATGCTATTGATAACCGTTAAAAGATTATTGAAGTCGTGGGCGACACCGCTGGCCAAGGTGCCGACGGCCTCCATTTTCTGAGCCTGAAAAAGTTGTTCCTGGAGTTTTTGAGACTGGGTTACATCATATTTGATGACCGCATAATTTATGATCTTGCCCTGGTCGTCAGAGATTGGAAAACCGGTGGTATCTTCATAGACAATAGCGCCATTTTTTTGTCGGCTGGCCAATATTCCGCGCCATCTCCGTCCCTCTCTTAAAGCTTGCCAAAGCTCCTCTCTTGCAGCCCTCTTTTCATCCGTAAAAAAGAGATCGCGGGGATGACGACCCAGCATCTCGGCAACCGTGTAACCGGAGATCACTTCGTAACCGTGATTGACATACTCAATAGTCCCGTCAAGTTTTACGATTGCAACCGCCCCATGAGTCTGCTCGATGATACTGGAGAGCTTTTTCATGCGAGTCTCATTTTCGATCTTATCTGAAATATCCTGAAAAACGACGACCGCCCCCTGTACCACACCTTTCTCAACGATCGGCGAAATGCTGATCTCGACCGGAAAAAGAGTACCGTCTTTGCGCGCAAACTGATCGCGAAATTTTTTCACACTTTTGCCATCATGCATCGCCTGGCAAACTGGACATTCGTTCAACGAATAGGGTGAAGCTTCAGCCTCATAAGCGTGCCAGCTCTGATGACTGGGTACGCCAAGAAGTTCAGCCTGGGTGTAACCAAGCATCTTCTCGGCCGCCGGATTTACAAAAACATGGAGATAGTCCCGATCCAGTCCAAGGATCCCCTCACCAGCCGCCGAGAGGATGTTTTCATAACGGTTACGCAGTTCCGTTATTTCAGAAACACCCTCTTCACTCTTTAAAAGCTGCTTTTTAAAATGTGAAAATGAGAGAAAAACAGCCGCCAGACCGGTCAACCATAAAAGGAAAAAGGACCCTATAATTTTGAACAGATGATCCTGCCAAATAATCAGACCCAAAGCAAAAATTACCAGGGTCCAGGCCAAGGCACCCCCCAGAGCATAATTCAAAAGTATTCTGCGGTTCCGGTTCAAGGGTGATAGTTGTTTTTTCATCGAAAAAAGCTCTGTAAATTGTTCAGATTCTATTACAACAAATCGGCAATCCGAGCCGTCAATTGTTGCAAGGTATAGGGTTTGTCAAGCAGCAGAGCCAGATCAAGCCCTTTAAGCTCATCCCGATCGTTGTAACCGGAAGTATAGAGAACCTTAATGTCCGGATTACGTTTTCTGATCTTTTCTACCACCTCAAGACCACTGATACCCGGCATTACGATATCGGTAAAAACCAGATCCGGTTTAACCTGTGAACTGTTGATCAAAGCCAAAGCCACTTCTCCACTGGCTGCTTCTATTACACTATAACCGGCCCACTCCAAGGCTTCGACCGCAACCTTGCGCAAGCTCTCTTCATCCTCCACCACCAAAAGTACTCCCTTACCTGGAGTCAGGTTTTGCCCGCCCTCCGGCCCGGGCACCAAACCCTCATCCGACTGCTGCAACACCGGCCAGTAGATTGTAAACAGTGCCCCTGCCAAGGTATTTTCGACCGCAATCAGACCGTGGTTCTGTTCGACTATACCATAAACAGTCGCCAGGCCGAGACCCGTGCCTTTGCCCTGGGCCTTGGTCGTAAAGAAGGGTTCAAAGATATGTTCAAGGATCTCTTCGGCAATCCCCGGGCCACTATCTTTAACCTGCAGAGAGACATAGGAGCCTTCTATAAACTCACCCCAGCTTTGTTCAGGCCTCTGCTTAAGAGTAACAACCTCTGTATTGATATCGACCCGTCCGGCGCCGACGGCCGCACCATCCTCTTTGACAGCGTCTGCGGCATTGACCACAAGATTGATAATTACCTGTTCAATCTGGCCGGGATCAGCCAGGATCAACGACAAATTTTCATCAAGATTGGTGTTTAGGACAATATCTTCGCCGATCAGACGTTTGAGCATCTTCTCAAGTTCGAAAACCTTGTCGTTGAGTTGCAAAACAACCGGCCGGACCACCTGTTTACGGCTGAAGGCGAGGAGCTGTCTGGTAAGATTGGCAGCCCTCTGGCCCGCTTGATGAATCTCATTAATCTGGCTCCGCAGCGGGATAAGATCTTCCATACCTTTTAACTTCATCAAAGCCATCTCACTGTAGCCGTTAATAACCGTCAGGATATTATTGAAATCGTGCGCCACACCCCCGGCCAAACGGCCGACCGCCTCCATCTTCTGGGCCTGCTGATACTGTTCGGTGAGTTTCTTCTGCTGGCTGATATCGAGACAGAAATGGGTCAAGGCAACAACCTTGCCTAAAGGATTGATAATCGGTGAGACTGAAACAATGAGAGTACGCCCCACCTGTGGATGAATGATTTCAGCGCTATGAGCCAGCCCATCAGCCAGCACCTTAGGGGCCGGGCATTCATGACATGGCCCTTCAGGGTTACCTATAAGATCATAACAACGCAAACCTATAACCTCATCAGCCTCTTTACCGATCATAACTGCGGCCGCCCGGTTAGCTTTCAGAATAGACAAATTGGTCCCCAGCAGGGTAACCGGCGCGGCTACCGCATCAAAGGTGGTCTCCCAGGAACGCTCCGCTTCGCGGCAACGCTCTAGGGTACGCTGGAACTCCTGATCAAGGTCTGAACGAGCCGCTGCACAACGATGACAACGCCAATGGTTGATGAGCAAAAGCAACAGGCCGCCGCCAAAAAGCAGCCCGGCCGGAAAATTCTGCCAACAGCGCAGCAGAAGGCCGAGACCACACCAAAAAGCCAGTAAAAAACCGCTATAGAGCCAGATATTGTTGTTCTTTTTATAAGTTTCTTTCATGATTCACCAGGGCAAGTTCCTCTTGCCGGTTATTAACCTCACCGTCGAGGCGGGCGTTCCTGACTTGTTCGAGGATCTTTTTAAATTGGGGGCCAGGGGTCAGGCCGGCTGTGATCAGGTCGTGGCCGGTGATCTCGATTTCAACAAATTGAAGCCTGGTAATATAGTTTGAGAGTGCTTTTTTGACCTCCAGATTTTCATGACCGGCCATAATGTAGAGCAGAATCTCAAGGGGCAGATCAGAGAGCTGGGCACAGATCTCTGAGTTGCGATAAACTTTGCCCTCTTTACATAAACGCCCGAGTTCGGCGGCGGCCTCAATACCCCGGCGCCGGGCACTAACGAAATGCTCCACGGTATTCTCATCAAGACCTAAACGTAAAGCGCAGTACCGGGCCTGGCCGGCGCTCAAACCATTTAAAAAACAGAGAAAATAGACGCGCCAAACTTCAAGTTTCTCCTTAAGATAGAGATATTGATACCAGGAAACCACCTCTTTTGCGGCCGTCAGACGCGTTTGACGCTGCAGGACTTTGACCTCTCTTTTCAGTTCAGGAAAGACCTCACTCCAGAGTTTCAGTTCACTGATACGAGCAAAAATCGGCAGAGGATTGGACTCGGCACAGATCAGTTTCAACTCATGCAGAATCCGGAAACCGGAGAGCCGTCGGACAAAACCGACCTTGATGGCGTTATGAATAAGATGCAGGGTCTGGCGGCCGATCGCAAAAGCAAATTTCTGTTCAAAACGGATGGCCCGAAAGATCCTGGTCGGATCTTCAACGAAACTTAAATTATGCAAAACCCTGACACTATGCTCCTTGAGGTCGCGGCCGGCGCCGAAGTAATCTCGCATCTCACCATAAGATTTGCGGTTCAAAGAGACCACCAGAGTGTTGATCGTAAAATCTCGCCGGTAGAGATCAACTTTTAATGAGCTCTTTTCAACCTTCGGGAGCATGGCGGGAGCATCATAGTACTCCATCCTGGTACTGGCGATATCCAGTTTAAAACCCTCTTCAGTTAAGAGAACAGCCGTCCGAAAGGGTTCATGACAGTGACAGCGGGCTGAGTAACGTTCGCTATAGGCACGAGCCAGAGCGATGCCGTCTCCTTCGACAACAATATCGATATCAAGGTTCGGACGGCGCAGCATAAGATCGCGAACCACGCCGCCGACGAGAAAAATATTAACCTCAAGTTCATCGGCCAGTTGTCCGAGTTTTCTGAAGACCATGATCAGGTCGGCGGGAAAACTCTCGGCCATCAGTCCGTTGACATTTTTGCGGCGCATCTTGCGCGGCCCATCCTGGTCCGCCTCAAAAACCTCTCTCGCCTGATCCTCCTGATCATAGAGGGCACGCAACAAATCTTTACGGGTAATCGCCCCGATAATTGCCTGCTGCTCATCAACCACCGGCAAAAAACGCTGATTACGTCCGATGATCAGCTCTTTAATCTGGTTAAGGTCGGCACCGGGAGCAATCGGCTCATAATCGGTAGTCATATATTCACTGACATCAAGCTCTTTGAGACCGTGATAGAGAGCCTTCTCTACCACCTGACGCGAGATGATGCCGGCAAGCTTTGAATTTTTTTCATCAATAACCGGCAGGACATTGATATTGTAACGAGTCAGCAACTCGGCCGCTTTGACAAGCGGCGTCGCCAGGGTAATAGTCAAAACCGGAGAGGTCATCAAATCGGCGGCAATAAGCGGCGGCACTACCACCTCATCCAACAATTCCAAAAGGCGCTCTCGACATTGTATCAAGGTCAATTTCCGAGTTACCGCTGCCGCTGCATAGTGATGCCCGCCGCCGCCAAAATGGGCCAGTAACTGCCCCATATCGAGCGCGGGACTACGGCTGCGGCCGATAAGATAAACTTTATCATCAAGACGCAAAAGGGCGATCACGACCTCAAGCCTTTCGATATCTCGCAAACGATGGACAACCATCGCCACATCCGGGATATAGTGTTCGCGACCGGCCTCAACCAGAACCACCTTCTGACCCCTCGGGTAGATCGTCCGTTGTGAGGACAAAAGATCATTGAGCAGGGAGATCTGTTCCCGGTCGAGGGGGCTATTGATGACCTCGGCGACTGTTTCAAGATTGCCGCCCTGCTCTACAAGCCAGGCGGCAGCCATAAAATCGCGTCCCGTAGTTCCTTGAAAAGTCAGGGAACCGGTATCTTCATAGAGACCGATCAACATCACAGTGGCTTCGTCAGCCGGTATCACAAGACCCTTTTCACGCAGTTTTTCAATTATCAAGGTAACCACGGCACCGACCTCAGCTACCTCGCTAAGGTCCACACCTTCAAGATCATCGTCGGTTGCCGGATGGTGGTCATAAACAATAACCTCGACCTCCGGCCGGGCGGCAACCTCGGTAAAAACTCCAAGCCGACTTTTCTGACGGGTATCGACAACAACCAGACGCCTGATTTCATCCAGATCAACATCTTTAAGTCGTTTAAAAGGATAAACATAGCCGTAAGAGTGAAGAAAGAAATCATGGAGGCTGCGCTCCGGACTGCCGGGCAGTACCATTTCGGCACGCGGATAGAGATGACGGACCGCAAGCATCGCCGCGAGGCCGTCAAAATCGGTGTTGATATGGGAGGTGATAACTTCAGTCATGATTTTAAAAGGATGAAGGATGAAGGATGAAGGATGAATATTTAGTCTTCATGATTGACTTCTGTTCTTTACTTTTTTTACACAGGTCACAAGAATTGCCTGAAGTTGATTGGCTTCATCTTGGAGAGATGACAGCTGCTGCGATGAAAGGGTCCCCGAGTGAAGCAATAGTTCCATCCAGTACATGCTTTCTTCCATTTCCTGAATGCCAACCTCAATTTTACTGATAAACTCGGCATCGCTTCGACTGCGTGATCCCTCCCTGTAATGAGCACCAACCGAGGTGGCCGATCGTAAAAGTTGTTTCCCCAACACCTGTGCCTCTGTAGTCTTAGGCAAAGCCGAGTATAACCGGATAATCCTGAGCGCAAACTCCCGAGTTCGCTCCTTCAATCCCACCATTTTTTCATCCTTCATCCTTCATCCTTCATCCTTCATCCTTCATCCTCCATCCTCCATCCTCCATCCTTTTCTCCCGGGGATGATAACGCTTATAAACCTCTTTTAAACGTTTGGCATCAACCTGGGTATAGATCTGGGTGGTAGCCAGATCGGCGTGTCCTAAAAGGGTCTGGACGATCCTTAAATCGGCCCCACCGGAGAGCAGATGAGTGGCAAACGAGTGACGCAAAAGATGCGGATAGACCTCCTGTTTGATCCCGGCTTTCAGAGCATAGCGACGAATCGTCTTCCAGAAACCCTCGCGGCTCAAAGAATTTCCCGAACGATTGAGAAAGAGATAGGTAGAAGTTTTGCCTTTGAGTAACCTGTGTCGCCCTTTTGCAATATAGTTACGCAGATTATTGATTATCGGCAACGGCAGCGGCACTATCCGTTCTTTGTTGCCCTTGCCGATCACGGTGACGACGCCGAGGTTAAAATTTATCTGCTGGAGTTCCAAGCCAACCAGCTCACTGACCCGCAAACCGGCTCCGTAGAGAACCTCAAGCATCACTTTGTCACGCTCGCCGAGAGTTGTTTCTGGATCGGGTGCAGCGAGCAGTGACTTTATTTCAACTACGCTTAAAACCTCAGGCAGATTTTTATCAAGTCGGGGCAGGTCAAAACCGGCCAGCGGCTGACGCCGGATCTCGCCTTTCGCCAGCAGGAAACGGAAAAAACTTTTGAGCGCCGAGAAACGCCGGCGAATCGTCCGCCGCGCATACGCCTGTTTGAGCAACAGGATATAGTCACTCACCTGAGCTTTAGAAAGAGACTCAGGCTCGGGGTTGCCTTGAGCTTCAAGAAAGAGACCAAAATGCACAAGATCAACCCGATAGGCAGCAATCGTCTGGGGCGAGAGCCCACGCTCTAAAAATAGATGATCGAGAAAACTTTCAACCTGTTCTGAATACATTATGGCAGTTCAAAGTTCAAAGTTTAAAGTTCAAAGTTCGGGATTAGGTTGTTAATCGGCAGATTTATTTTTTTCTTCACCAAAATCACGCATTGCAGCACCGTCCTGATCGGTCGGCGAGAGCATGGCGATGGCGTGTTTATAGATTAGATGGCTCGTAAATTCGTCATTCAAGATCAAACAATGAGTGTCAAAACTGCTGATCCGTCCCTCTCTGGCCGTCCCGCTGACCAGTTCCACACTGACCCGCCGCCGCTCACGCCGCAATCGATTTAAGAATTGTTCCTGAACATTTGCCTGATGTCGCGTCATATCCAAGCCTCTCCTGCTCTCCAATAGCACTCAATTATCAACCACTTACAAATCGATTCAATTATTACAATTTAGCATCCACCACCCTATTTAGCAAATAAAAAAATTAACAAAGTCTTAACCTCCGTCTAAGACTACCATTACTGGAGATTTTTTACAGTGACATCTATATCGCAAACTGCTAAAAGGCGGCCCCAGGATATGAAAAAACAACCTCAACCTATTGATGAGAAGATTATGAAAGATTTTACCCGCTATTCCGGCACCAGTGATTACATTGTCTCAAAAGACCTGCAAAATGATGTTAATGTTTCAATCGCCCTGGGCCGCCCCCTGCTGATCAAGGGTGAACCCGGCACCGGCAAAACCCTGCTGGCCCAAAGTGTGGCTCAAGGTCTCGGCCAGGATCTTTTGACCTGGAATATTAAATCAACAACCAAGGCTCAGGATGGCCTCTATATCTATGATACGGTTCAACGCCTAAACGATTCTCGTTTCGGCGGCAACGATGTCTCCAATATCGAAAACTACATCAAACTCGGAAAACTCGGTGAAGCTTTTGCCCGCGACACCCAGGCGGTCGTCCTCATCGATGAGATAGATAAGGCAGACATCGAGTTCCCCAACGACCTCCTGGCTGAACTTGACGAGATGAAATTCTATATTCCGGAAACTAAAAAGACAATTACAGCAAAACAGAGACCGGCAATCATCATTACAAGTAATTCGGAGAAAGAGCTGCCTGATGCATTTTTACGCCGCTGTGTCTTTCACTATATCGAATTTCCCGATCAGGAGTTGATGGCAAAAATTGTCCGCGTCCACTTTCCCGATCTTGAAAAGAAGATGATCAAAGAGGCGATGGCCGCTTTCTACCAACTTCGAGAACTCGACGGCTTACGCAAAAAACCTTCGACCAGTGAACTGATCGACTGGCTCAAAGCCCTGCTCGCAGCCGGCCACAACGGCAAGGTTGACCTGCAGAAAGATCTGCCTTTTCTTGGGGCTCTCTTGAAAAATGAAAATGACTACGAAATAGCAGCCAAACAGCGCCAAGCTTTCCAGAAACGCAGCTCCCTGGCCTCTTTTCGGAGATAAGAAAAGAAACTATGTTTACTAGCTTTTTTTATTGCCTCAGGGCCCATAAGATCATGGTTACGCCAACTGAATGGCTGGCCTTGATGGAAGCTATGAGTCGCGGTTTCGCGGGGCACAGCCTGGTCTCTTTCTACCATTTAAGTCGGGCTCTGCTGGTTAAAACCGAGACCCTCTTTGATCATTTCGATCTCGCTTTCCGTGAGTTTTTTACCGGCCTTGAAGTCCCGCCCGAAATTTTTGAAGAGCTCTGGCAATGGTTGGGAAAGGAAACTTTAAAGAGAGAGATCGATGCCGACGCCTTAAAAGACCTACCACAATATGACTGGGAAACCGTCAAGAAGATGTTTGAGGAGCGCCTTAAGGAGCAAAAAGAGGAGCATCACGGCGGCAACCGCTGGATTGGAACCGGCGGCACTTCACCTTTCGGTCATGGCGGGAACCATCCCGGAGGTTTACGGGTCGGCGGCGAGAGTGGTGGCGGTATGGCCGTAAAGATTGCGGCCGAAAGGCGTTTTAAGGGCTACCGACGTGATGTCACGCTTGACGTTCGCCAGATTAAGGTTGCGTTGAAAAAACTTCGCCACCTGCGCCGAACCGGCACCCGTCTGGAACTGGATGTCGATGAAACCGTCGATAAAGCTTGTAAAAATGCCGGTGAGATCGAACTGATTTTCAATCCTGAACATAAAAACGATGTCAAGGTACTGCTTTTGATGGATGCGGGAGGGTCGATGTACCCTTACGCCAAACTGGTTGACCGTCTCTTTTCGGCCGCCAACTCAGTTAACCATTTTGCCGAGTTCAACCACTACTATTTTCATAACTCGATTTACGACTACCTGCGGCCTGAGATCGACGGTCGCGAACGGATTCCAACGGCCCATATCCTTAAAGAGCTTAATCCCGACCACAAAGTAATTCTGGTCGGCGATGCCAGCATGGCCCCCTTCGAACTCTTCATGGAGAATGGCATTATCGACTACTACGACAGTAACGAGACCGCCGGCATTGTCTGGTTTGAAAGAATCGCCAAACACTTTCGCCGCACCGTCTGGCTTAACCCGATGCCCCAACGCTACTGGCGACACCCTACTATAAGCGCTATCGGCCAGGTTTTTCCGATGTTCCACCTATCCTTAGAAGGACTTGATGAGGCGATTAAAAAACTGACAGCTTTCTGAAATTGCCGGGAAATTATCTAAGAATTGAATCTTTTGTACGAAAAAATGGCAATCAAAAACCTTCCCGGCGATGCCGACTCAATTTAAAATAGCTTATTACCGACAATAATAAACAAAGAAATATCATACCCCACTCGCTTAAAGTTGGGATTTCACCCTGATTGAGTTCAACATTTGAAAATGTCGCTGAAGAACCTAGAGCCAGATCATCCCACCCATCTGCTTCAAGCCCGAAAACCATTCTTATGGTCGTACTGCTGAAACTGGTAAGATCAATAGTAGCGTGACCACTGACAGAGTGCAAACCACCCCCTTGACTATTGTTATAACCAATTTCGGTAAAATAGTTACCATTGATTGAGAAAACCAACCAATCATAATCACCTGCGCCAAGTGTCAAAAGATAGTCGAATTCAAGGGAGAAGGCATCATCTGGGACGAAAAAAGAGTCGTCAACCAGATAGATGCTCCACCAACCATAAGAGCTATCTTCACGAATAGTGATTGAATGTTCAAAGACGGAAGTTAAATTATTTGGCACTGTGTTGTTAGGCTCATCCAGATACTGCGGATCATTTACCAGAATACGCAAATCTAAAAGGGCGGCACCAGCGATTGACCCTGAGAAAAAGAACCAAACACATAGAACAAATAATGATAGTTTTTTCATTTCCATCTCCCGTTAATAGAAAATGTTTTCTGTAACTTCAGCGTAAGTAAGAGAGCCCTATATAATTGCTGAAATCCAGTAAATTCTGGGGACACAACCAGATTCTTCGGAGAAAATCGTGTGTACCCATAATTCACGCAAAATAGTTAAATCCTTCAATTTAACCACAGAGTTCAAAGAGAACACAGAGGTTCCAACAGAAAAGTCTTCCTCTGTGAACTCTGTGGTGATTATTTGATTTTGCCTTTTCACTTCCGGCTCTGCCGGGTCAGGGTTTACTATGGAAACGTAACCGTGCCGTCGTCACCTGGGTTTTGGACTGTCCCTCCGAGGGCCTGAATTGTCGCCAGGTTGTCCCAGGTTGTGTAACGCACCGCAATGCGGCCACCGCCACCGGAATTCTCCTGGGAGCCGCCGTTGGCCTCGATGATGCCTGATCCAGACAAAGTTCCGGTATCAACATTAATAGCACCACCGGAACCGCAGCCGGCCCAGGTGCCGCCACCATGACCTAAAGTTCCATTGGCACGAATGGCCCCGTCAACAACAATATTATCAGCCACAATCTGGACACGCCCGCCACCGTTGCCACCTACATAAGCAGAAGAGGCACTACCGCCGCCACCGCCGGAACCGA
>JANTGZ010000066.1 GCA_024762675.1 Thermodesulfobacteriota bacterium
ACTCCGGCGGAAGTTATGACTGTAATGCCGCAGATTCAGTAAACGTAGTCTCCGGAGTAGTGAAAAGTGGTATAGATTTTACCCTGGAGAATGCCCACATTATCTCTGGCACGGTAACTGATGAACAGGAAAACCCTCTTAACAATGTTTGCGTTAACGCATACCTTGATACTTGCTACAATAATCATGTTGCCGGAACAGACACAGATGAAAATGGAAACTATACTCTTAATGTCCCCTCAGGAAATTATTTTCTAGTAACCAATGTCAACTGCCAACAACTGCACCCGGTTGTTGATGAATGGTGGAATGGTAGTGATGGGACGACGGTTTGTGCAGATGCTGTTGCACTGTCAGTGAGTGAAGATCTTAGCGGCGTAAACTTTGAACTGGATGATATCCCTGATTTCCCGGCTCCAGCAATTCAAACTGCCGGATTAGTTACCAGAGAAAAAGCGGATGGTTCACTTGCAACAATATTTTATCTCTATTTGTCAGGAACTAGTCCGGACGATGTTTTTTCATGTGTAGCGGAAGGTCCTTCCGGGGTGTTTAACCTGAGTCCTGAAATTCTTTCAGACCGGCGAAGAGGCCTTATTCATGCCTCTGTACCCAACTATATTGTTGATAATGGTACCTACACTTTTACAGTCACCGATAAAAAGGGCAGACAGGCAACGACATCACAAGATTTTGTTTATGTCGACTCTCTTCCCAAAATGGTTGAAGAGAGCCGATTGCCAACCCATGAGTCGTATGTAGCCACGACGACCCCTACTCTCAGTTTCGAATCAGTCGGCGCAGGTTATTACTACAAGGTTTACGTCATTGATTATGAAGGTAAGGCTTTCTGGTATACCAGCGAAGTAACCCAAGACACCTCATATACGGTTCCTGAAGGTCTACTGCAACCGAATACTCCGTATAAGTGGTATGTCAGGGTTTTTGACCGTGGTGGGCTTCCAAATAGTTGTCAGGAGAGTGAACTCTTTTCATTTTATACCGGCGAAGATTCTAGTCCCAGTATTGAAGATGAATTAGTTGTCGATATCAACCAGCCCGGCTTTCAGGGAACCTGGTTTAGCATAAGAAATGCCAATGTTGCTCCCTGGGATATAGTTGCTCGTACGGTTACAGATCTCGACAACAATTCATATGACATTGGCGGGTATTTCTTCCGTTTCAACCTACCCGTATCTTACAGCTTAGTGAAGCCTGTATCAACCACTTTTGCAGACGGAGAGTATACTTTTAATCTCACAAAGAATGGTGGGACATCGGCATCTGGTTTAGTTTATTATACAAAAAATTCTTTACCTTTCCTTGATGAAAGCTCTTTTTCTCCGACTCCAAATGCATATTTTGGTTCAGATTATCTAAATTTCAGTTGGGCACCCCTCTTTGATTCAGGTCAACCGAACCGGGACTACTATTACCGTTTAAGAGTCTACTCTTATGACAAAAAGATGATTTGGTACGATTCAGAGTTGATGAAGAATAAAACTTCAATATCAATCCCAGTATCCGGAAACGTTGCCGTCGGCACTTCCTATTATTGGCGGGTTCTAGTGTATGATGATGGTCTTCAGCCCAACAATGTAACAAGTTCCAGTTATAGAGTGTTTACTGTAGCCGACGCCCCTGTAGTTGCCGATTTTACGGCAACACCGTGCAGCGGAACAGGATCATTAAATGTCAGTTTCAATGATCTTTCTAAAGGTAATATTGCCACCTGGCATTGGGATTTTGGTGATGGTTCAACAAGTACTTTTAATAACCCAACTCACAATTACGCTGATCCTGGAAATTATACGGTAACTTTGCGGACCGATGGTTTTTATGGTGAGACCAACACCAAAATCAAATACCAATATATTGTTGTGGCTGCACCAGCAACCCCGCCGGTTGCCAGGTTTTCAGCCTCACCGACGAGTGGCGTGGGTCCTCTAACAGTATTTTTTACAGATAACTCAACCGGCGACATAAATTCCCGGTTGTGGAACTTCGGCGATGGAGAAACTTCAACTGAACCCCAGATTAGTCATACATTCGATGAACCCGGTCTCTATACAGTCAGTCTGACAGTAAGCGGCGGGGGTGGCAGCAATGTCGAAAGAAAGGTTGATTTTGTCGAAGTCTCGGAGGCAGCGGCTCCTCCAATAGTCAAATTCTCGGCGACACCGTTATCGGGAACAAATCCGTGTAATGTGATTTTTGCCAACCAGGCCAGTGGTGATGTTGATACCTGGTTGTGGGATTTTGGTGACGGCGAAACCAGTACTTTGTTTGAACCTCAGCATATTTATGATGATGCGGGTGTCTATGCCGTAACTTTGACAGCTGTCGGAGAGGGCGGTTCGAATACGGTTACAAAACCTGCGTATATTTCAATTACTGAACCTGCGGCTCCGCCTCTGGCCCGGTTTTCAGCTTCACCAAACATTGGAACGGTTCCCTTGAATGTCACTTTTACAGACGAATCAACCGGTGAAGTAACTGCCTGGTCGTGGAATTTTGGTGATGGAGAGGTCAGCACCGAGCCCAATCCGGTTCATATATACTCCACTCCCGGCAGCTATTCTGTTACTTTGACGGTTACTGGTCCCGGAGGCGATAATTCAGCGGTTAAAACTGATTATGTTGTAGTCAGTCCACTGGCTGAACCGCCGGTGGCAAATTTTTCAGCAACTCCTTTAAGTGGAAACACCTTGCCGCATAATGTTGTTTTCACTGATCAAAGTACAGGTGATATTGAAACCTGGTCGTGGAATTTTGGCGATGGTGAAATCAGCACAGCCAGAAATCCGGTCCATGTCTATTCTGCAGCCGGAACTTACAATGTCTCTTTAACTGTAACCGGCCCTGGAGATCCTGGTAGCAGTACTATATCGAAAAGTGACTATGTCGTTATCGAGGTTGATGACACTCCTCCTCTGGCTATGGTTTCCAATCCTCCAGCACCTTTGACCAACAATAATAATTTCAGTCTGCATATCGGCGGTCTTGAAGTTGAACAGTACAGGTATAGCCTGGATGATTCGGCCTGGAGCGAGGCTGTGGATGTTGGTCTGGATTGTGACTTGAGTGAACTTTCAGACGGTCAGCATATTTTTGAAGTTGTTGGTTGTGATGCGGCCGGTAATTGGCAACTCGCAGTTAATGCGACCCGGCATGTTTGGATGATTGATCGAACTCCACCTACTGCGGATTTGAGTGGTGCTCCTCAAGGAACGGTTGCAGCCGACTCTCTCCAGGTCAGTGTCGGTGGTCAAGGGGTGACTTTTTATCGCTGGAAGCTTGACAGCGGAACCTGGAGTAATGCAATTTCTGTAGATAAAGAGATTGCTATTTCAGGTTTGAGTAATGGCGGCCATCAATTACAGGTAATTGGTTGTGATAATCTGGGCAACTGGCAGGCCGAAATTGATGCCACAGAAACAAACTGGGATGTCGACAGTTCAGTACCAACAGCGGTTCTTTCCGATTTACCAAAATTAAAGAGTGGAGAAAATAGTGCTTCCGTTTCGGTGAGTGGTGACAACGTGGTTGCCTACAAGTATCGTCTATGGGGTCCAGCTTCTGCTTACGATGGAGATTGGTCCGGTGAAATAGATAGCGCTACGGCCATAAATTTTAATATTAGTGGTGATGGTTCCGACGACGGCTTGTATGAACTGGAAGTGATTGCCAAAAACAACCTTGAAACTTGGCAAGAGCTATCGAGCGCTACCGGTTTTTCCTGGACCGTAGACACAACCCCGCCGACCTCTAATAATGATTTGTTTGCCGATCCTGATTCGCCGGCTACCAGTTCTGTAGCACTCCATTGGCAACCTCTGGAAAACGGCTTAACACAGTACTTGGTACGTTATTGTGCTGGAACCTGGACGGATTGGGATAGTGCAGCAAGTGTGTATTGCGATCTAACCCCCGGTTCAAGCGACAACGGATATCAGGAATTATTTAGAGTCGATGGTCTGCAACCTGACACAAGCTACTATTTTGCAATAAAATCTGTCGATGAAGTTGGTAATATTTCCTCGACAAGTAATATTTGTAATGTCAGCACAGCCGCAAACCCTCCTCATATTGACACCTTTGTTCTGCTTGATGGAGAAGGTGTTTCCGGTGATAACAGTATCAATCGCCGACTGCAGGTTGGTGGCTCCAGTTTCCTGCCCGGCCCTGCGAATATGGTAAGGTTCGTAAATGATGATAATCTTTTTGAATGCCTCAGTCAGGCAGCAAACAGTACTTCGTTGATTGTCTCCATTCCTTCAGGGGCACCAGTTGGTGACTATCAGTTGCGGGTAATCAACAGCAACGGAATCTCAACCAAAAGCGACACACTATTTAGTGTTATCGAAGCACCCAAACCGGTACCTGAAGTAGTAAATGTTATTCCTCCAGTTGTGCCGACAGGTAATGATGCTGGAGTTATCATTAACATAGAAGGGCGTAATTTCGTAGATGGTGAAACCCTGGCGGGAACGGTTACTCTACTTTGCGAATCAGGCCTGGAGGTTCCTCTGGAGATTCTTTCCGTGTCGACTAACATGATCGAAGCTGAAGTTCCACTTAATACTCCGGTTGGTATTTATAATGTCAAGGTCACTCTGGTCGATCGTTTCAATACAACAAGTTCTGTACAGCTGGAGATTTATCAGCCCCTTATATTGACTGAGATTGAGGGAACCGTTGAAACCAGTGGAGGTGTTACCATGCCGGTGAATGACTCAGATAATGAGGGAGTTGTGACAGCAGCGATAACTCTGACCACCGACGATGCTAATATTACGACCACGGCTGTCGCTGATAATGAGATGGAAATTGCTGCATCGATAGATCCCGGGACCGCAATCTCTGCTGACGGTGAGGCCTACACCGGCACTATCGATCCTCCGCGACAAATTCCCGCCAGTCCGGCGGTAACCGAAGTTCTGGGTGAAGATGCCCTGGTTTTCACTATGGGGGATCCCGAACAGACCTTGACTCTGGGTGAGGAGCAAACAATTTCGGTGACCCTTGATGTCGTCTTGCCCAGCACCCTGCCGAATCCGACAATCTACTATCTCGAAACCGATGGCAGTCTTACTGTTGCCGGAATTGATGGCGAGAAAGATGGAATTTCATACGCCGCTGGAGGAACAGTACTTTCTTCACGCGCAGACACTCCGGAAACCGGACAAACTTCCTATACAATCGGCCTTTTGCTTGATCATATGTCAACTTACACGGTCTCGGCATCGTCGACCAATGATGTTTACGTCTATACCGGCATTACGGGAAAGGGGCCCCATAGTGAGTCCATAGCTGGAGGCTACAATATGCTAAGCGAGACTGGCGGTAATCTCTGGGTCAAATCAGAGTCATTTATTGAAGGAGACCTGTTCTTCGAGGGTCCCGGAAAAAATGTCTTTCTATCAGGTGGCTGGGATGAAGACTTTGCCGAAAACGATGGGGAATTTTCAACGATTGTCGGTTCTTTAGAGATAAGTGGAGGTTGCATCACAGTTGAGAATGTTGCCATTATCGGACAGTAACAATATTCCGAGAATCATCTCGACATCAAAATAGCTACAATTCTTTTTCTCAATAAACAATAGGGCTGCTACCAAATTTGGTGCAGCCCTATTGTATTAAATTTAAACTTCAAATTTTATGCTTGATCAATCAAGTAAATTTAAGTTAGAACAGCGAGATGCTAGAATTCCTAATCTACCGGAGAGAACCTTGAAACGACATTCAATCTTTGTTCTTTTTTTCTCGCTGACTCTCCTTGTAAACCTTTTGTCATTTACCCCGCCTGGCTTTGCTCATACATACCAATCAGATAAAGCTGTACCAACTGAAGAAACAACATTCCAAACCCATACGGTCGTCCAGTTCACCGACGCGGAGAGGGCTTATCTAGAAAAGAAAAAACAGATAACAATGTGCATTGACCCTGATTGGATGCCGCTGGAAAAAATCGAGAACGGTCATCATATCGGTATGACGTCTGATTACATAATGATTTTAGAGAAAACCATCGGTTTCCCAATCGTCTTGCTACCAACCCGTAACTGGCCGGAATCCATCACTTTTGCAAAAGCCCGCAAATGTGATATATACTCCCTGGCGATGCCGACACCGGAACGCCGCACCTACATGAATTTCACCAGGCCCTACCTAAGTATCCCACTCGTCATGGGAGCTAAAACCGAAACCCCATTCATTGATGATATTTCGGCAATCACCGATAAAAAAATCGGCATTGTCAAGGGCTATGCCTTTAATGAGACCCTGCGCCAACGTTTCCCCAAAATGCAGATTGTCGATGTCGCCTCAGTTTCCCTAGGTCTTAAACAGGTGGTTGAAGGTAAACTGTTTGGTTTTATCGGCACTCTGGCAACCGTCGGTTATACGATCCAGAAAGATTTTGTCGGCGAGCTTAAGGTCGCGGGCAAGTTTGACGAACGCTGGGAACTAGGCATCGCCGCCCGCAACGACGAACCTTTATTGGTCGATATTTTCGACAAAGCGATTGCCTCTATCAATCCGGCTGAGCATCAAAGAATTCTCAACAACTGGATTGCCGTACGCTATGACCAGAAGCCGAACTACAGCCTCCTTATCCAGGTTCTATTAATAGTCTTTGCAGGTCTCGCTATTGTCCTTTTCCGCAACTATACTCTTGGCAAATACAACCAAAAACTAGAAAGACAGAACCTGGAGATAACCAGGCAAACAAAAAAGTTGAAAGAGACCGAACAACAGCTCCTCTTTACCCAACACGCTGTTGACAATTGTGCATTCCCCATTATCTGGGCCCAGAATGCTCCCGAACCGGAAAAAACCCGCATCATCCACGCCAATCAGGCTGCTTCCACCTTGCTCGGCTACTCTGTTGAAGAACTCCAACAACTCTCAACCAAAGACCTCGATGAAAGCTGCTCCCAACAAGCGTGGCAAAAGACGCTGAAAAAGATGCAATCATCAACCTCCTTCTCCCTGACCACCTCCTACCGTTGCAACGACGGCACCTTGTTGCCGGTTGAGATCTATATCAACTATTTTGAATACGACGACAAAGCCTATCACTTCGCTTTTTTTCAGGATATCAGCCACCAGCAAGAGATGGAGAAAAAGCTCAACCGCTCAATGAAGATGGAGGCGGTCGGCCTGATGGCGGGCGGCGTTGCCCATGACCTGAACAATATCCTCTCCGGCATCATCAGCTATCCGGAGCTTATTTTAATGAAGCTACCACCCGAAAGCAATCTGCGCAGACCTGTAGAAGTAATTCTCGAATCCGGCAAGCGTGCAGCTGAAGTGGTCGCTGACATGCTTACCGTGACTCGTGGAATTGCTGCCGCCAGAGAGATAGTGAACCTCAACGGCTTCATAGGTGAATTACTCGACTCTCCAGAATTTGAGGCTCTCAAAGAACGTAACGAACTGGTTACGGTGACTACCTCTCTGGATCCAAACCTGCTAACCATAAATTGCTCGCCGGTACACCTGCGCAAATGCCTTTTCAATCTCCTGATTAACGCCTTTGAAGCAATTAAAAAGAGGGGAGCTATCACTATCACAACCGGCAACCATTTTGTCGAAGAGCCCCTTGCTGAGAACAACTTCATAAACCATGGAGAATATATTAAAATCCTCATCAGTGACACTGGTTCCGGCATTTCGCCCGATGACAGAGCCCATATTTTTGAACCTTTTTACAGCAAAAAAATCATGGGTCGCAGCGGCACCGGCTTAGGCCTGACCGTGGTCTGGAACACCATCCACGACCACGATGGTGAGATCTTTATAGAAAGCGATGATAAGGGAACAACCTTTACCATCTATCTACCGGCCACCAGAGATAATATCAAAAATAAAACCCAGGAACAGGTGTCGAACACGAAAACCATCGAAAAACTCCGTGGCAAACAGGAGGAGATCCTGATTGTCGATGATGAAGAGGTACAACGAGAAATTGCCGAACAGATTCTGAGTTCCCTTGGTTATAAAACCCAGACCGCCGCCTCAGGAGAGGAAGGCATTGAAATTCTATCTCAAAACCCAGTAGATCTGGTTATCCTTGACATGATCATGGATCCCGGCATCAATGGTCGCCTGACCTACGCCCGTATGACTGAGATCAGCCCGGGACTGAAAGCCGTTATTGCCAGCGGTTTTTCGGAAAATGACGAAGTTCAGAAAGCGCTGGCTACAGGACCCTCAACTTTTATAAAAAAACCCTACACCATCAACCAACTCGGTGAAGCTATACAAGAGCTTCTCAAAAACTGATGCATTTGTAAAAGTCGACTAACCAAGATATTGACGCAGCCACTGCATAAACGCTGCCAACGGCATGGCTCCGGATTGGCGAGCGACCTCGCGACCAGCCCGAAAGAGAATATGAGTGGGCATCCCCATAACAGCAAAACGCCGGGTCAAAATCGGCTCCTCCTCACTCTCTACCCGAGCCAGGCGCGCCCGATATTGTAATTGAGCGGCGGCCTCCTCAAATACCGGCCGGAAATTTCGGCAGTGGCCACACCAGGAAGCCCAGAAATCAACCACTACAGGAAGATCATTTTTATTGGTAAAGGTATCAAAAGTTGCCGCTGTCAGATCAATCACCTGACCAGTCAGTATCGGCGTATGACACTTACCACAGCGAGGCCCCTCCTTAAGACGTGGTTCCGGAACCCGGTTCAAGCCCTGACAATGGGAACAGACCAAATGGATGTGTTCAGACATTTATCTTCTCCTTAAACTTTTCGACTAAAATCATGGCCCGACTGCGGCAGACAGTAAATATTATCGGCATTATCCTGCTGCTCGGACTTGTCTTGAGCGGCGTTTTATTTTTTATGCTTCCCGGCCTCATAGAGACCCGGATTTTGCCGCACATCGCCAGGCAAACTGGTTTTCCCTCACTTAATTGCCGCATCAATCACTTGGGCTTGACCAAAACCAGTGCCGGCCCTTTAACCTTGGGAGCGACGGCCGACCCCACCGTAACGATTGAGCAAGTAATTTTGCTTTACGACCCCTTCTCAATGCGAAAGGGAGAGCTGAAAAAAGTTGTTCTCAGCGGGGTTAGCATAAAAACACTTTTCAGTAAAGGAACTCTGACTCTCCCCGGCCTTAAGGAGGTCCTTGGCAAAAACACCCGAAACAAAAACACCCGGAATAAAACTTCCAAGGGGAAAATCGACGACGCTTCACCTACAAGACCAAAACTCCCAACTCCACCCTTTACAGAGTTGGAAATCGAAAGATCTTTCATTATTGTGGAAGCCCCCGGAAAAGTATATCGAATTCCCTTCTCCCTAAACCTGAGAAAGTCCACGCCCCCCAAACCTGAGGCCACAAAGCTACACGGAACCCTGGCAATCCAGCCCCGCAATACACCGATTACTCTAAAATTCACTGCAACCCTTGGTAAAAAAGAAAATATTCATTTAAGTCTACAAGCCCCAGAGGTTGACCTACTCAATTTCACAGATATCATAGGCTTCACATCCAGTCTCAATGCACCTTTTACTCCGACAATTTCCAATCTTGGCATATCGGTAATAACTGATCTGGAAAGCATCTCACTCAACGCTAACTTGACTACCCGATTGGCCGGCCACCACGACCCCTTCACCTGGATCACCCCCCTACTCAAAGAGTGGCATCTTGCGGCTGAACTTGATCCTCAGGGAAACTGGCAAGCCCGTCTTGACACGCCTTCTGACGATACTAACTGGCAATTACAAAAAGGAGGCCTCACAGTTGTCGGCAACTCTCCGGCAATCACCCTGGAAGCTCACGGCCAGGGGAAAAAAGGGGAGGCCGACTGGTTGGCCGTCATCAAAAAACCCGTCTTAAGTAACGACAATAGCCGATTCAGCTGTCCCACCATTAAGGCTGAGGGGCATGCCGACATTGAGCCTTCCGAACAAGGTATTAAAGTTGCATTATCAACCCTTTTAAAACTCGCAAAAACTCATATAACAAACCAAAATTTCAACATTTATTTACCTGAGTTATTACTCCAGGGCGAACTCCTGCAAAAAGATTTAGCAGATCCTGCAATAGATGCCACCTTGCAATTTGCAGATGGAACTTTTCAGGCCTCCAATCCCGGCCTTAAAGTTCTGGGAATAGATGGAACGCTACCTTGGCACTGGCCTGCAAGTGAACCAACAACAAAACCTAAAGGAAAACTTAACTGCCGGAAGATTTTTTTAGATAAGCTTAATCTGGGGCGGTTCGCCGCATCTTTACAACAGCAGGGAAAAAAAGTTCTGCTTAAGGGAAATTATGACAGCGCTCTGATTGGCGGGCTTAAAATGATAACTAAGGGTCAATGCGGACTTAATCCGAACGGCACCATGCAAGTGGCGTCAACCTTCGAAATCCCAGCCTTTAAACCACTTGACCCTGTTGACCTTGGAGACTTTATCGGATCAGCCCGCGGCAATATTGTCGACGGCACCTTAAGCGCTTACGGTACACTTTTATACGATGGCTGCAGGACTAACGTTACCGCCACAATGGATATTAAAGAAGCTCTCTTTCGTAACGAAGAGAAAAATCTTCTCTGCAGCGGTATCAATTGCGGTCTACAGTTTCCCGATCTACCCTCTTTACGCAGCACTCCCAAGCAAAAATTAGTTTTTGACCACCTCTCGCTGGGAAATATCATCTGCCCGGGCGGTGAACTTTTTTTCCAGATCGAAGCGGACAAGACCCTGCTCGTAGAAAAAAGCCGCATCTCCTGGTGTGGCGGCAACATCGAGACCCAGGCGTTGCGCATCTCTCAAGATATCGACCATTATCAATCAACTCTCTACTGCGACCGCCTGGAACTGGCAGAACTACTTGAACAGCTCGGCCAGGTTGAAGCCCGGGGACAAGGTTCGGTCAACGGTCGCATCCCGATCGCATGGGAGGAGGGCAAAATCACCTTTGACGATGGCTTTCTTTATTCCACCCCGGGCGCGGGCGGCAGTATAAAGATCAGTGGCGGGGAAACCTTGACCGCCGGCCTGCCGACCTCCAGTCCGCAGTTTGCCCAACTTGACCTGGCCCGCGAGGCTTTAAAAGATTATCAGTACCAATGGACCAAGCTGAGCCTCAATTCTGAGGCCAAAGAGCTTATCTTAAATTTGCAGTTTGATGGCAAACCTAACCTGCCTCTGCCTTTCGTCTATAAAAAAGAGCTGGGCGGGTTCGCCCGGGTAACCGCGAACAGTCCCGGTTCACACTTTCAAGGCATCAGTCTCGATATTAATTTACGCCTTCCCTTGAACCGGATTTTACAGTATAAAGATCTCTCAACAATGATTGAGTGAAAGAAGTCTCTTTATAAATTGAAAGGAGAAATCCTATGCCCAGAATATTTTTATTGCTGATCCTTACATCAATCATGCTGACGGTCGCCTGTAATAGCAAACACGAAGTTCAAGTGGCTCCGGTTGAGGTAAAACCGATTCACATCACTATCGATGTCAATATCAAGGTCGATCGAGCTCTTAATGACTTTTTTGGTGACCTCGATGCCGCGGCTGAAACCAACAGTGCGGTTAAACCAACCCCCGATACGGCAACTAAATAACCACAACAAGAAATCTATATCTTCAGCAATCGTAATCTTATCTCTCAGACAAAACAGATATAAGAGAAAGGCGGAGACCATGAAAACCAGACAATTACAGACCATCACCTTTATCCTGATCTTCTTTTCACTGACCCTTGGAAGCAACAGCTTAGCCGGCTCACTCAAAGAAAAAATGAGGGCCCGCCAACCCAAAATAATCGATTTGAAAGCGAAGGGAACAATCGGCGAAAATAACCGCGGATACCTTGAATACAGAGATAATAAAGAGCCGAGAAAAGGGCTCCTGGAGGCGGAAAACCAGGATCGTGGGGCGGTCTATATAGCCATCGCCAGACAACAGAACACCAGCGCCGAGAAAGTTGGCCGGCGGCGCGCCGCCCAGATCGCTGAAAGAGCCCCGGCCGGTACTTGGCTCCAGAATGTAAAGGGAGTGTGGTACAGAAAATAGTGGCAAAAAGCCGGCCGTAGCCAAGCATAAGATTTTCTTATTTTCCTTTCAGTTTCAAGTTGATAGGTGGGATATCAACTCTTTATACACAACTTTTCTACAACCGCATTCACAGGCTCTCAACAATTTCTGTGAGTAACCGTTAAAAATCTTTATTTTCCAAGAGATAGCCGACGCAAGCAAGATAAACACTTAGAATTATTGCGCTTTACTTAAAAAACTCCGGTTTTAATCCGCCCCGATCTATCTTTTCTTTAACGATTACAAGGGATTAAGAAAAAGTTTCCACAAAGTTTTCAACAAGTAAGCAACTATCCCAATTGAGCCTTGGCCTTATTCCATAATATTTCCTGCTCTTCAAGCCCGAGTTTCTCAAGATCAGAACCGTCTGCAACCGCAGTTTCTTCCATAAAACGAAAGCGCCGTTCAAACTTCTCATTGGCCCGATGCAGTACCCTCCCCGGCTCAAAACCACTTAGGCGAACCAGGTTTACGGCGACAAAAAGGAGATCCCCAAGTTCCTCTTCGAGACGCTCCCCACCGACTTCGAGAACCTCTTCCACCTCACTTAACTCCTCCCTTATTTTAGGCATTAGAGCTGCCGGAGAAGGCCAGTCAAAACCAACTTTTGCCGCTTTTTTCCCAAAAGTTAAGGCCTTTAACAGGGGCGGCAATGAAGCTGGTATACCGTCGAGCAACGAGGCGTACTCCTTGCCTTCAACATCTCGTTTAATCTGCTCCCAATTAACCTTAACCTGGGCGCTCGAAATGGTATCAGGCTGGGTAAAGACATGAGGGTGGCGGCGGATAAGCTTAGCCCTGATCTGCTCTAAGACATGGTCTAATGTGAAACGTGCTTCATCTTCAGCCAGGCAACTGAAAAAGAGAAGATGAAAAAAGAGATCACCCAACTCTTCACCCATAGCCGAACTTTCATCATCTTCCAAAGCATCAACAAATTCATAGACCTCTTCTAAAAACTGGTTTTTCATTGAAGAAAAATCCTGTTCTCGATCCCAGGGACAACCCTCTTTTGAGCGCAGCTTACAAACCACCTGCCAAAGTTTACCAAATTCTTCCTGGATTTTCTCAGGTGACGACTTAAGTTGACTTTTCATCATTATTCCCCTATTTCCTGACCCGGCACAGCCGGAACCAATACAGATGTCTCAGTTCAGATTTCAAGGTTCAAGGTTACTATTCTAACAGCGCCTTTGACACTGTAATTTTTTTCTGGGATAGAAACAATAAACGGGCCAAAAGAACACCACAGAACCCGATCAACTACTACCAGTTCAACTTTGAACTATGAACTTTGAACTATGAACTTTCAACCTTTGAACTGTAAAAACACATGGATCTCCACGGAAATCTCAACGGCCTC
>JANTGZ010000067.1 GCA_024762675.1 Thermodesulfobacteriota bacterium
AATTTCAGAACTGAAGCATGACGGGTCTTCCGACCCGTATCCGGACTTTCAGTCCTTTAATCTAACCCACCTGCTTTAGCGGGTGGTTGTTGAGTTGGTTCTTTTTTCCAAACTAATCCAGTTTCTTTATCGAGCACCGCTTGACTATCCATGACAATAACAAATCGTTCATTGGCAGGCAGGATTTTGTCCCATGGCGAGTTTGAAGCAGTAGATTGAGAGGTCCCGTCAGGGAAATTAATACTACTACTATCGCTGTCTAAAAATATGTTGCCGGCAATATTAACATTGTCATTAATTGTGGTTTCCGAAGATACAGGCAATGCGACCCCGAATAAAATTAGAAAACATCCGAAAGCGAAAGAATTAAAAAGCCCCATTTTTGATTTTGGCATAACATTAATCTCCTTCTTCTCTAAGAATTTTATGCATCAACCCAAACACAACTCTGGCATCTTGACAGCCTGTTTAACAGTTACTTAGGATTACAAGTAAGTATAAAAACAAGCTGCTCTGCACAGAAACAATTCTGGAAGTCAATGCTTATCTTGGTGTCTCTGCTTAAAAAAAATAATAATTGACTGAAATGAATGTGAGAGTAGTTTTGTATTGCATTTTCCAACCTCAATATTTCTGAAAATTCACAGGGTTAAGATTAATTGTAAAAATGCGTAAAACTCTTTAAAACGCAGCTCAACAATACAGTAAAAATTGAAATAGTAGAGGATAAGATAATTCAGGTTCCAGCGGTATCGAGACTTTCATACCTCTTTTACCGTCAGAAAGATCAGATATTCAACATTGCCTTTCTGCCCCAGAACCGGTGAAGTGATTGTTTGATGATGAGTAAAGCCATTCGCTTTGGCGAAATTGCAAACCATCTCCAGTGCGGCCCGGCGTTTCTCCTCTTCTCGAACTATTCCGCCTTTACCAACCTCCCCCTTACCGACCTCAAATTGGGGCTTTACCAGGGCGATAACCGGCGCCTCGGGCTCCAGCAGAGCCGCCACTACCGGTAAAACTTTAGTCAGTGAGATAAAGGAGAGGTCTATCACCGCCAGATCAAGGAGATCCGGGAAATCGGCCTTAACGGAGTGACGAATATTGGTGCGCTCCATGACGACGATACGATCATCACAACGCAGTGACCAGTCAAGTTGCCCGTAACCAACATCCAAGGCATAAACACGCCGAGCTCCGTGCTGAAGGAGACAATCACTGAACCCTCCAGTAGAGGCTCCGATATCTATAGCCACCAGATTATTTACATCAACCTGGAAAGCCTTAAAGGCAGCCTCAAGCTTAAGACCTCCGCGGCCTACAAAGGGTATATCCTCACCCTTTAATCTAATTTCACTATTGCTGTCGACCCGGCTGCCGGCTTTCTCTACCAAGTTATCGTCACAGACAACTTTTCCGGCCAGAATCAGGGCTCCAGCCCGTTCACGACTGGCCGCCAGGCCCCGCTTGACCAGAAGAGTATCGATTCTCTCTTTGCTCACGATTACTTTTGCAGAGCCTTATTCATCTCAACAAGCAGGTCATCGACGTCAATGCCGTGAGCTGCGGCACCCTCTTCGACAGTTTCAAACATTGAAGCAGCACAGCCCAGACAAGCCATACCTCTGTCAGCAAAAACTTCAGCTGCTTTCGGGTATTTGGTCAACAGGTCACGAATCGGGGTATCTTTAGAAATGCTCATATTAATCCTCCTCTAATTACAAACAATCAAACCCGGGCAACGATCTCATACTCTTCCCACTGGTAGTGATCTACCTTTTTAAAAGTGATCTTCTTACGCATTGCATATTCAAGATTATCGAGGGAGAGACCTTCATTATCATAGATATAGTCAGCCAGCTCAGCATTAACCATCACCAGGAGTTCCTTGACATCGGAGTCATAGCCGTAACTTTTCAGCTCTCGGACAATTTCGTAGGTAACCGTCGATTTGGATTTAACAAACCCGCAACCTTCACAATAGGGGCAGGGATCACACAACATCCGGGAGATACTGTTACGAACCCGCTCACGGGTCATCTCAACAAGGCCAAGTTCAGATATTTTAAGAACGTTGGATTTAGCCTTGTCCCTCTTTAACGCCTCCTCAAGGGCAGCACTGACCCGTTCCTTATGGTTTTTGGTCTCCATATCGATGAAATCGATAATGATAATACCGCCGACATTACGCAAACGCAGCTGAAAAGCGATCTCTTTGGCCGCTTCAAGATTGGTTTTGAGGATTGTATCCTCAAGATTTTTTTTACCGACAAAACGACCGGTATTTACATCAATTGCAGTCAGAGCCTCGGTCGATTCTATAACAATATAGCCGCCCGATTTAAGCCAGACTTTCTCTTCCAGGGCTTTATTGACCTCGATCTCGATATCGTAGGCCTGGAAAATTGGCTGAATCCCGGTATAGCGTTCAATCTCGCAATGAAGATCGGGAAAATAGCTGGCAATAAAACCCTTAAGATCATGGTAACAGTCATCAGAATCGACTACCAGGCGATCGATCTCATCAGAGTAAAGATCCCGGATAATGCGCTGCACCAGCCTTAAATCCTGGTAGACTAAATTTAGCGACTTGGTCTTCTCTTTTTTCTGTTTGATATTGTCCCATAGTTTAAGCAGAAACTTCAGATCATGATGTAAGGCGCCTTCGTCCTTACCTTCACTAACTGTACGAACAATCAACCCCATGCCTTCAGGCTTAATCGCAGTCACCAGATCCTTGAGACGTTGCCGCTCCTCTTCATCTTCAATTTTGCGAGAGATGCCAACATGATCGACCGTCGGCAGTAAAACCAGATAGCGTCCCGGCAGGGAGTTATAAGTCGTCACCCGGGCCCCTTTACTACCCATCGGCTCCCTTGAGACCTGAACCAGAATATCCTGTCCCTCTTGCAAAAGATCATCAATTTGGGGGGGGGGCAGGGCTTCATCAAGCTCATCTTCAGCCAGAGCAAATTCCTCGTCGACGACGACATTTTCATCATCCGTCAGAAAAGGAGCCATATCCTCTTCATTGTGAACATCAGCAACATAGAGAAAAGCGGCTTTATCAAGACCAATGTCGACAAAGGCGGCATCCATACCCGGCAGCACCTTGACAACCCGGCCTTTATAGATATTACCAACAATGCCAAGTCCCCGGTCACGCTCATAAAATAGTTCAGCCAGAGTACCATTCTCCAGCAGGGCAACCCGAACCTCACCTTCAGTAACATTAACAATCAATTCAGCTGACATTTTGTTCAATCATCCTTATTCGAAAATAACTTTTTTATGAATTCCATTAAATTTGAGATGGCTAAGTAAAAATCTTCATATGCGAGGCGCCCAAGGCCTGATGAATGAGGCGTACAGTTAGTACGCCGCAGTGAAGAAGGTCGCAGGGGAACGAAGCAGATGAAAAATTTTTACGCCCCGCAGGAAGTGCCCTTGGGGTGCGACGCCATCAAACTTTTAAGTTTCGTAATGACAATACCGGCCTCCGGACGTTTATCAAGTCCGGCCAGGCGCGCTAATATATCAAATATATTAGGGTTACGTCCATCTAAAACCCCAACCGTTATAATTAAATCGCCATCTTCATTAAATTCAACCACTTTGAGATGCGGAGCCAGATCGACCTCCTGCGGTTTACCCTTCCTTATCCGCTGCAAGACCAAGGGCTTACGTCCGGCAATCACCTGAGCCGCAACAAGCTCAATTTCCGGCAGCAGAGCACGCCACTCAGAAGACTCATCATCTTCGACTCTAACCTGATAAACACAGCCCAAAAGGCGTCGATCGATCGCTGCAACTCGAGTCCCCAGCTGAAAAGAGTCAATAAATTCAAGGTCGGATGGCAGGGCTTGCGGCCACCCCTTTCTAAGTTGTTCAAGATCAACCGATTCCAGCGTACGGAACTCCATAACTTCGTGCTGACTCGCCAAACCAACCGGTAAGGCATGAACAAAAGAGACCTTTGGATGGGGATGAAAGCCCTGGGAAAAGGCCAACGGAATTTTAAGCCTCCTTAAACCTCGAATAATAACGGCAACATTTTCAAGGTGGGAAAGATAAGAGAGTCTCCGACCTCGGGAGAAAGAGAGTTGGTAGCGCCATTCGCGCCGCTGACCATCAGCTAAGACCAGTTCTTTGGCGACAGTTTGCGGTTTTATTGCTGCCGCCACAGACAGGTCCTCCAATATCGGAGCTTTAGCCGCCACATTCACTAGCCCCTGGCTCGGCCGGCAGACCCCACAACCCTGACAGTCGTCCAAACGACAGTCTTTGGTCGTCTCCTGCTTAAAAGCCTTTTTCCGCTCGCGGTCAAGGAATTCTTCACTGACCAGGCAATCGATGTGACCCCAGGGCAAAGGTGTTCCCGGCAAAAATTTTTGAGAAACCAGACTTTCAAGATCGAAACCTTCTTCACTGAAGGCTTGCTGCCAAAGCTTATAGTTGAAATGATCACTCCAGGCATCAAATGAACATCCCAGGCTCCGGGCTTTCATCAGTACCGGCCAAAGGCTCCGATCACCACGGCTGAAAATTCCTTCGAGAAGGCTTAGACGGCTGTCGTGCCATTTAAAATTGAGGCGTCGACCCGAAGCAATTTTCTTTAAGCCCTGCCGGATAATTTCCTGACGCCGCAAGGTCTCTTCGAGACTGATCTGCTCCTCCCACTGAAAAGGGGTGTGAGGTTTCGGGACAAAAGTGGAGACTGAAACATTAAGCCGCTGCCGTTTACTCTTTGACCTGGCCAAAGCTCGACCACAAAGTTCGACGATCCCCGTCACATCGGCATCGGTTTCACCAGGCAGGCCGATCATAAAATAGAGTTTAATCAGATCCCATCCCTGGCTGAAAAGACTCTCTATGGTATCAAGAATCTCATCCTCACTTAAGCCCTTATTGATAATATCCCGAAGGCGCTGAGATCCAGCTTCCGGAGCAATCGTAAAACCACCCTGTCGACTTCTTTTGAGAGCTTCAAGAAGTTCGTCATTCAAAACCCCGGCCCGCACCGAAGGCAAAGAGAGATCGAGACCGGAACAAGAGCGCCGCATCCCCAAAACCAGATCAAGCAGTTGTGAGTAGTCACCCACACTTAAAGAGAGTAGTGAAAGCTCCTCCATACCGGTGGCTTCGGCTCCGCTGACCGCCCCCGCGAAAAGTTTTTCCGGCGGCTGCTCTCGAACCGGACGGTATATCATTCCAGCCTGACAGAAACGACAACCCCGGCTGCAGCCACGAGAAATTTCCAAAGCCAGGCGATCATGAACAGCCTGAATTAAAGGTACCGGAGGGGTGGTAGGCAGAGGAAGCTTAGCAAGGTCTTTTACAACTCGGCGCCGTACCGATCTGTAGTCGTCCCGAAGAGCTTTTAAAGAGACCACTCCACGGCTACCCATTTGAAAAAAAGAGGGAATATAAACCCCCTCAATCTTGGCCAGGCGCAAGAGAAGATCAGCCTTCGACAAGTTCTTCTTCTTGGCGGTTAGAACCTGGGCGGCAATCTCAACGACCGCTTCCTCGCCATCACCAACCAGGATCGCATCAAATAGTGGGGCCACAGGTTCCGGATTCACCATACTCGGACCCCCGGCAATCACGAGTGGAAACTCATCTCCGCGATCTGCGGCCGCCCAAGGGATTTCCGCAAGCTCCATCATTAAGAGAACGTTTGTATAAGCCATCTCATATGAGATGGAAAAACCGAGCAGGTCGAACTCCTTAAGAGGGGTTGAACTCTCAAGTGAGAAAAGAGACTTATTCCGAGCTTTAAGATTAGCTGAAAAATCTGCCGCCGGGGCAAAAACCCGTTCGCAAAAAAACTCTTTGTTACGATTTATCAGCTGATAAAGAAGCAAAAAACCATAATTTGACATCCCCAATTCATAGAGGTCGGGAAAGGCCAAAGCCATATGCAAAACGTTATCGCCTAGCTCTTTATAAACCGCATTGAGTTCACGGTTAAGGTAGCGGCCGGGTTTTTCGACGCCGTGCAGAAGTCCGTAATCAAAATCCATCAAGACACCAGAAATCCGTTTTTCTTAAACCAGCCGACCCCGCGTTCAAGCTCGGAGCGCTGATGCAATTCAAAGGTATGAACCAAAGCCTTGATATCATGGCTTTCAGCCAACAATTTTAAAGCGTCAAAATTAATCAAGCCGTCACCGGGAACAAAGTGGTCATCAAAACGACCGCGATTATCATGCAAATGAAACGCCAGAATGTGATCCTTCAACAATCCCAGCCATTCGCTTAAATCCATCTCCCCGAAAAGATGCCAGTGGCCGATGTCGAAACAGCCGCCAAAAGCCGGGGAAGCGATCTCATCAAATAACATACGCAAACCGCCAGGGGTCGTTTCAAAGATATTCTCTATGGCAATGGCCGTTGAGAGATCTTCGGCCCGACGTGCCAGAGGACGCCAGAAAGCGATACTCTTATCAAGCCAAAGGTTGATATTAAGACTAAAACGCCAGCGCTCATACCCTGAGTGCAGAACTATCACCTTCGGTTTACAGATTCGAGCCAATTCGAAAAGGGCAAGGAAACGATCTCTGGTCACGGCTGCGATATGGGGATCGAAACCGGCCGGTGAGAGATCGAGAAAAGGTCCATGAAAAGAACACGGGAGATCATGCTCTTCTAGGCGAGCTACCGCTCTCTCCAGCGGCCTGCGATCAACTCCAAGTTCTTCCAGGTGCAGGGCTGAGAAATAGATCTCCGGTGCCAGCTTGAGCTCAACCATAATATCAATGGTATCGTCTAAGGCATCTTTCAAAAAATGGTAAGGGGTATGAACAAAAAGACGATCAAACATCAGGTTTTAACCTCTTAAATTTTCAGTAATTAGTTTCTCCCGCACCCAATAACAAAACCCGCAGCTAAGCGCAAGTTTTTGCGTCCAACTACGGGCTTTGAAATAATAAAACTTGATGGCGTCGTAAAAAGTCCGATCTTCTGCGTCGTATCGGTTTTCCAGACACTCGACATACTACACGTATGGTCTCGCGCCTGAAAAACCACTACTCCTTGTATATCGAAATTTTTACTTAGCCATCTCGAGACTTTTTACGAAAATGTCAACCTTAAAAAGTTCGGATTTACCGAGACAGTAGCTCCACTATATCGGGAGTCTTAACCAGTTGGCAGTCATAAGAGGCAACCACAGCCTGTTTCTGGAAATCCACTAAACGAGTGTTGACCAGCACATGATCACGAGCTTCAAGATAGGTTCCCAGCAAAACCAGCCGGGCATCAAGCTCTTGAGCAACTTTGGAAAATTCACGGCTCAAGACAAATTCACCACCCGGGCTTTGGTAGAAAATATCTTTCATTCGAGTTTCACGGAGCAGAAAACCGCGTCCCGCCAAACGACTTAGGAGTTGTTCCGCCATCAACATACCAAAACGGCTGGTCCTGGAAAAATCATCGAGCTGAACAAAAGATGTAACCACAAGCACGGCCGGCCGTTTTATATCAGGAGGGATTTTTTGAATCAGCCGATCACTGATAATACCAACCTTGTAGTCACGTTCATACTCATAATCATAATAGTCTGGAGGAAATGTGGAACTACAGGCCACCAAAAAAAGCAGACCCAGTAAAACCGTCGCAGTCCGGCCTAGCCAGAGAGTCTTCGATATTTCCCTACATAATTTACTCATAATTAAACCGCATCACGCTCAATCAGCGGGCACCACTTTTACAGTCGGCTGGCGATATTCGAGCAGATAATTAACCATTGAAGCACGTGGCAGCCAGGCCCCGGAGGAGGCATAGATAACCTGGGAAGTATTGCCGATAACTTTTGCCAGGACATAGACCGAGTGAGGCGTTACAGTATAAGAGCCGGTAATCATAAAGGATGCCTGATGTTCATCGAAAAGCTTCTGCATATCTTGACTCATCGCCATCATGCCGAACTTCTTATGGATCCGCATCGACCGGCTGAGACGCACTTCGATAACCTGAAGCCCGGCATTTTGCATCCGGCTGGCCAGAGCATCACCCATCATCCTCCCCAACGGGGTGGTCGCATCATAATTATCCTCACCAACAAAGGCCGAGTATAGAAATTTAGTTTCAGCTCTGCGGTTTTCATCAAGCAATAAGCCCTGATCAATAAAATTAGCCTTAAGATCGGCCATTAGTCGATCCATGAAAGTCTCGAAGACAGCCGCCTCGATATCATCGAGCGGAGAGGGTTCTATAGACGGGGAAATGACCTCGGTGATTTCCGCTTCCGGTTCCGCCGGCGCCACCGGTTCACAACACCTCTTTTTACAGGCACAAGCGTTCAAACAAATGAGAAGCATAACCATTAACAACCATCTCAAAACAGTTCCCCTTACCATCTCCCTCTCCCTCCTTCATTAAAAAAAATCAACATCTCTGAAGTCAGCTTGAAGGATTACGAATCAACCTTAAGAGACCTCTCTTAAAAGCTGGTCACGATAACGACTGACAAAAATTTCAAGATCTTCCTGCCAGGGACGCATCAAACAGAGATCGTCATCCTTAAGCCTTCGATTAAGCAGAATCGAATTTGCCGGACGCCGGGCCGGAGTTGGGTATTCTGCTGTCTCACAAGGTATGAGGCGATGCTCAACATCCATCAACTCAAGAAAATAAGAAGCTACCTGAAACCAGGTGCCCGACTCCTCAGCCACGGCATGATAGAGCCCTTCTTTACCCGACTCAACAAGACTCAGCAATTGTTGTGCCAAACGCCAGCTCCAGGTCAGACAACCAAACTGGTCAGCTACCACTTTTCGTTCCCGACCAGGTTCCGCCAAGGCCAGACGCAACATGGTTTTGAGAAAATTATGGCCATTAATCCCATAGAGCCAGGCCGTACGCACAATCAGATTAGTACAACCGGAGGCTGCCACCGCCTCTTCACCTAAAAGCTTTGTGTGACCGTAAACCGAAACCGGAGCCACCCTATCACTCTCTACATAGCCTTGAGGAGGCACCCGATCTCCGGAAAAAACATAGTCGGTTGAGACTTGAATCAACAAGGCTCCGCACTCTTTTGCAGCGTTCGCCAAGCGGGCTGGAGACTCGGCATTTACCAGGCGGGCTCTCTCTCTGTCGCTTTCACAGCTATCAACCTGAGTATGGGCCGCAGCATTTATAATCAGGTTAGGCCGTAAATCTAAAACCGCGGAGCCCACACCATCAGGATGAGTCAGATCAAGATCGTCAGAGCTGAAACTTTTGACATCAAATGTCGGAGAAAAAATCTCCTTACAGTCAAAACCCAGCTGCCCCCGGGATCCAACTAACATTAAACAAGGTTTCGCACTCTTCTTTCCACTGTTTATTTTTTTCAGGCCCATTTTTTAATCCTTCATCTAACACGTATCATACGTCAAAGATTTGACGTAAAAAGGTCGAACCGGCATAAAATACCGGTTCGACCTTTAATTTCCCCCGACTGGGTAAAATGTGTCACAACCATCAACCAACCAGCAACTTCACCTTGAAACGGCGCTGCCTGGGACCATCAAGCTCGACAAAAAAAAGACCCTGCCAAGTTCCCAAAACCAGTTTACCCTGCTCCACCGGTATACACAAAGAACAACCGATAAGAGTACTTAAAATATGAGCGTCGGAGTTACCCTCCAGATGCCGATAATTCTCATTTTCCGGAACCATCTGCGCCAATTTTGAAAGCATGTCATAAGGTACTGCAGGATCGGCATTCTCATTAATAGTCAAAGCTGCGGTCGTATGCGTTACAAAAACAAGACAGATACCCTCACCTGATGGTACGGTCTTGAGGTCAGCCTCAACTAAAGCTGTGATATCGATCAGCTCCTGCCGTCTGCCGGTTTTAAGATTATGCTCAAAAATCATAGACTTAAAGAGCTTCTATGATCTTCTGGACAAAGGGTTCAACCTCTTTCTTGACCTTGGCTGACACCGGGGTCTGTTTGACTTTGATACCGTCTGCGACAAGATTCATCTCATAGAGATTCTTCATCGTATCTTCAACAATGGCCAAGGATTCACCGCTCCAGCCAAAAGATGCAAAAGCGGCCCCGGGTTTCCCTTTGAGATCGGCTTTTTCAAGTTTGAAGAGTACCTGTTTCATGGTATTCATCAGATCTTTATGGTAGGTCGGTCCACCGAGCAGCAAAGCATCGGCCGCTTCAGCATCAGCAACCTCGGCCTCTTTTGCTTTTACAGCCTTGACTTCATGGCCGGCAGCGGTAAACAGTTCACTCATAACGTCAACAACCCGCTTGGTATTGCCGCGCAGGGAATCAAAAACAATTACTATATTTGCCATCAGCTATACTCCTAAAACAGACTATTAATCAACCTTACTGAAACTATCTTTATCGGCACCACACATCGGGCAGACCCAGTCCTCGGGCAGATCATCAAAAGAGGTACCGGCAGCAATATCAGCATCAGGATCACCAACTTCAGGGTCATAAACATAAGCACAGATATCACATACATATTTTTCCATCTTTTTCTCCTTTTTCAGTTCTGGTTCAAATTATTTTTGCACTCTTGCCTTAGCTCCAGGCCCATCCAGAGCCAGGTTGTCTTTTATAAATTTTAGCACCTTTAATTTATCAATATGACTGATTTCACTACCATCATATCTGGTCATCCGCTCAACAATTTCCCGCCAATCGGCCATGTAAGACTCTTTTTCAATTATCACATCAAGATCATGACAATCGGTACATTTGCGCTCAAGCAGACCGGTATCAGGTGAGGAAGAGAGAGCCGGCGCCACAAAACCCAGAAACAGCGCCGAACACAATCCAGTAAGAAGTATCAATCTCCCCATACCACCTCACCTCTGTTTTTCACATCGTAAAGTTGATCTTCGAGGATGCGGGCATGCTGATCCTCCTCCATGGCCATCTTTTCGAACATGGCAACGCCGTTGGGATCTTCAATCTCAGCTGCCAGTGCACGATAGGCCTGACCAGCTTTTTTTTCATTACGAATGCCGATCGTAAGTATATCAAGAATCGTTTTCTGGACACCATCATCAAGTTTCACTTGACCACCTTCAGTCCCGATGGGCTCCAGAAGTGCGCTTTCATAGGTAATATAACAACTCTCCCCTTCAAGCGAAGCTTTCAAATCCTTTAAGGCTTTATAGTGACCCATTTCAAATTCCGAAAGCTGATTAAAAAGAGCTTTGCCCGGACCACCTTCAAGCTTGGCAGCGGCAGCAGCATAAAAATCACTGGCCTTTTTCTCCTCTTCCATACCCAATTCGATTGCATCGATCACTGTCTTGCTACATTCAACCATAATATCACCTTTTTCACCTTTCTTGAATTTTCCCGTTCGAGAAATTTAAACTTGAGATAAAGCGTTCAAACAATACCAACTTAGTGCAGTCATACAACATCGATTGTCTATTTGCAATCCTTTTTTTATTGGGCTCCAGCTACAGGACCCACAGCAACCAGATAAAGGGGATCATAGTTCTCCGGGATAAGGCAAACCTTAGCCAACTCTCGATCATAGAAAGCCCCTACCGCACAGCAACCCAAACCTAAAGCCGTGGCCCCGAGATAAAGAAGCTGGCCCAAACGCCCGGCGGCGATCTGCAGATAACGGTAACTGCGGGGTCCGCAAGCTTCATAAATTGAGTCAAGGTCGGCAAAAAATAGAAATTGCAGTGCCGCCCGTTCGAGCCAACGCTGGTCAAGCGAAGCTTCAGCAACCCCTCGACGCCGATCCCGATCATCCAAGAGAGCGAAACGACCGACTACCCGATCAAAGAGATAGAGACCATCACTCAAACCCTTTATACCCGCCGCAAGGAAAACTATCTCGGGAACAGGCCCAAAGATAGCTTCACCTCGCCCTTTAAGCAGCCCTAAAAGAGAGTAGAGATGTTCAATATCAAGCGGGTCTAAACTTTTTATAAAATTTCTCCTAGAACGCCGTCGGCGCAGGCTCTCGACATAGTCAAGGGTGGATTTCACTGGAGCCCTGTTTTCAGGAATTGCCCGCCAATCTGTAATACCTCTATTGAGTGACGGTTCGATTTCATTTCGACCAGGCGTTTTGCCTAGAGGAACAGAGCTTGTCTGATGAATCTCATAAAGCAGAGGATAGTCAATTTCTCGGGATGAGACCCGGCTGCTGGAACCCAGTTCCGGTTCAGGATCGCTCGTCTTAAGCAATTTATTATCGCCTGAAAATGCAGGCGACGAACGCAAACGTACAACCACCAGCCCGACTTCACGCTTCTCATCAAAACCGACTGCCTGGTTAATTACAGCATCGTTAAAATCAAGTTCCACCTCAAAGTCAGAGCCCATAGCCTCAAGGGCCAGAGAGAGATTTTCCAGAGCATGACCGCAATCCAACAGAAGATAACGATAGGCCCGGGCGCGATACTTCCAGGCACTGCGAAAGAAGATACCGCTGATCAGCAGGGTTGGCTGGAAAGAGTCCTCATCTTTGCCTTGCCCACATGCAGTAAGAAAAGTATCGAGAGAGGGATCATGTCGGAGACGGTTCAGCGCCGGCCTGAGCATATCATAATGGTAGATACCGGCCGGCAAATCGCCTGCACCAGGAAACAAGAGATAGAATTCGAGCGGATGCAGAGCCCCGGCCGAAGCATTGCTACGATACCAGATTTCCCCTTCAGTAAATGTACTGCGTGCCGTCGGAACCGAGGTCAACAGTAACAGAGTGGCCAGGGAGGAACGGTTCCAAATTAAAGAGCTCCGAGAGGAGGTTTTCTTCGATAATGTGAAAAGAGATTTTTCCGGAAGCGTTTCCGGCAAAGGCAGCGGATAGGAGGTACAGGGTGAGTATTCTTTAAAGAATGAGGGTTGCCCCGGCCAGTCGAGGCTGTGACCCTCCATACGCTGTCGGTCGTAAGCAGTCAACCATTGATATTGATGACCGCCGTCAATCATGGATGCAGACCCTCAAGGCGTTCGGCACACTTCTCACCTAAAAAAACCAGTGATTCGATATCGAGATAATCAAGTACCGTTTCATCAAATAAAATCTTGACTTGAGCGCCAAAACCATCGTCTGAATCGGCATCCCAAAAGAGCAGTTGAAATGGAATCATCGGCAATGGATAAAATAGAGCCGCGACCTCGGCATTGCTTTCCAGATCGGGAAAATCTGCTTTAAG
>JANTGZ010000068.1 GCA_024762675.1 Thermodesulfobacteriota bacterium
GAATAGAGCCCATTGAAATTGCTGCTGTTTGAGCGCCTTAGCGCGAGTTCAGCAATTTGGGCGGAATGAGCGCTGGAAAAACAGAAATTGAGCTTAAAAAGTGGAGAAAAACCACCTGAACACCTACGCTGAGTAATTACTTTTTTTTACCTTATCTTTGATGGTTTTTAGAGCACTAAGCAGGTCCATATCAGTTTCCTTTATTGAGCCTCTATTGCCGGTGCCAGTGGTCAAACGCCGCCGACAACCCCACTGAATTTTCAAAAAAAAGATTGGGGATCAATATCGAGACGCCAGCTTAGCGGGGGTGCTGTGGGAAGTTGCTGTCGCCACCGACGTAAGAAATCATGCAGAGGTAAGCGTTGATTTGCTTTAATTAAAAGATTCCAGCGAAAAAGACTCTGAACTTTTACAATGGCCGAAGGCACGGGTCCCAGCAGGACGATAGGCGGCGGGATATCGCGCAGGCCGGTCGATTTTTGACCAAGAAGTTCAAGGCCCAGGTTTTTAGCCGAGAGGAGAAAATCACGTACGCGCTCCTGATCGGGACCGACCGCCCTTAAGTTGGCGAGATAGGAGAAGGGTGGAAAACCAAGTTCACGCCGACTTTCGAGCTCCTGATTATAAAAGGAAACGTAGTCATGGACGGCTGCAGTGAGCACACTATAGTGGTCGGGCTGCAACGTCTGAATAATCACTTCACCCGACGAACTGTCGCGCCCTCGCCCGGTGCGACCGGCAACCTGGGCCAAAAGCTGAAAGGTTCTCTCCGGCGCTGTGTATTCAGGCATCTCCAGGGAGAGGTCGGCAAAAATGACACCAACGAGATCGACCATCGGAAAGTTATGGCCCTTGGCCAACATCTGGGTGCCGAGCAGGATCTCGGCTTTCCCCTCTCTAAAATCCTCCAAAATCCGCCCCAGCTCACCTTTACGCCGGGTCGCATCACGGTCAAGACGCAAAACTTTAGCTTCGGGAAAATGGTGCGCCAACCCCTCTTCCAGCTTTTGAATGCCGACCCCCAAAGGAAAAAACCGCCTGCCGCCACACTGCGGACAGAGCACAGGAACCGGTTGCTGACCACCGCAATAATGACAAACGAGCAGGTCAAGGCTCTTATGAAAAGTCTGATGCACCGAGCAGAGACGGCATTCCGGCATATAACCGCACTTAAGACAGTAGAGGGTTCGGGAAAAACCGCGTTTGTTGAGAAAAAGCATCACCTGACGGCCATTGGCGAAGACCGCTTTCATGCGCTCCAACAGGCGAGGGCTGAAACCATCCCAGGCAAACATGTTTTTCTGATCTTTACCGAGATCGATGATTTCGACCCGGGGCATAGCCTTCTCATCGAGACGCTGGGGCAAAGAAAGAAGCTCGTAACGCCCCGCCTGAGCTCTATAATAGCTGATCAGGGCCGGCGTCGCCGAGCCTAAAACCACACAACACCCGGCCATCTGCCCCCTGAGCAAAGCCACATCCCGACCATTATAGGCAAATCCCGATTCCTGCTTATACGAAGGCTCGTGCTCCTCATCAACAACTATAATTCCCGGTCGGGCGAGCGGCGCAAAGACCGCCGAACGGGCTCCGACGACGATTAACGCCTGGCCTGAAGCAATCCGCCGCCACTGATCATAACGCTCACCGGCATTTAAACCACTATGCAGAACCGCAATCCGAGCCCCGAACTCATGTACCAGACGATCGACAAGCTCAATCGTCAAAGCGATTTCAGGTACCAGGTAGATGGCCCCCAACCCCTGCCGAATAACCTCGGCGATCAATTTGATATAAATTTCAGTCTTGCCGCTACCGGTTACCCCATGCAGAAGGTAGGGGGCAAACTTTTCTGGGGCCAAAGTAGCGTTAATCCGGGCAAAGATCTCCTCCTGAGCCGGAGTCAGAGTCACCTCTTGCCGGGGAATTGCCATAGGAGCGCAGTCGTCCGACGCCGGATAGCGTAGTTTGGGAACCTCGGAAACTTTAAGCCAGCCCCGCTCCTGCCAACGCCGGAGCCAGGTGCCGCCTCCGCTAAAAGCCGTAAGAAAGCGCCGCCGACTGAAGAAACCTCCGGCTGAGATAAATTCAAGCAGGCGCAAACGTTTGCCTTCTTCAATCCGGGAGGCACTCGCCAAAAGCCCGACAATTGCCGCTTTATCGACAATTTCATAGATCAGCTCCACCTGCGCCTTAACCAAGGGCGGCAACAGCTGATCTTCACTTTTCAACCAGCCCTGTCTGACCCAGTTCGTCAACCGGGCTTTAAGACGAGGCAAAGGCACCGGGGCCACAAGCTTGGCGACCAGCTCTTCAAGCGGCAAAGAACCGGCAGCAGTCAGCAATTGAAGAACCTCTGTGAGTAGAGGAGAACGTGTTTTAGCTTGGGGCGCAAGCGCCTTCTCCCCTAAAGTAAGTAAACGCCGCTGACGATATTGCAGCCCTCCCGGCAAAAGTGCGTGCAGGGTTTCCCCCAAAGGGGTCTGATAGTAACGTGCAGCGCGCTCGTAAAAAGCCAGATGATCCCGGTTAAAAAGAGGCTCTTCGTCGACTACCGCAACCAGAGTTTGCAAGATGACGCCCTCTCTTAGAGGCGGACATTGCTCACCCCAGTCCAGCAGATAACCGGAGGTTAAACGATTACGGAAAGGGACCAGAACTCTTTTGCCGACCGCCAGCCGAGCGGCGATTGCGAGATCCTCAACCAGATAGGTAAAGATCGTATCGAGTGGCAGATTAAAAGCCACCTGGGCGTAGATGGGCGGGGAAAGCGAAGACATCTTTACCTTTTAACCAGTTCAACAATAGTCACCGCCGCGCCGCCGGAGGCGCCATCGGGATGAAAGAAATTACTGACATAGGGCAAGGTTTTAAGGGTTTCATGAATTCCCTGGCGCAAACGTCCGGTACCATGGCCATGAATGATCTCAACCCGAAGCTGCCCGTCGACAACCGCCTGGTCAATAAAAACGGTGAGCAGGTCGGTAGCCTCCTCAACCCGCTTACCGATCAAGTTGAGAACCTGGGCTGCTCCCGTAACTCCGAGGGTGCCACGACCTAAACCGCAATCACTCCCGTGAGCGGCAAGATTACTGATCTTGATCGAACTCTCTCCGCGAGTCCCATCTCCCACCCCATGCCCGGCCGCCGCCCCAGACAAATATCGACTGATCCTGTCCGGAGTCAGAGTCACCCGCAAATTACTATCCAGTACAACCGTTAAACGCTTGCGTGAGGGCTCAACCGCAACAATCGTTGCCGCCTTATTCTGACCGGAAATCATAACCTGGTCACCAATATCCAGTATGTCTAAATCGACAACGACCGGCACCTCTACTGTTTCCGGCACAAGCTCGTAGATCTCGTCACGAGCTTCATTAAAAGCGTTACGCAGTTTGCCGACCTTAACCTCAGGCAGTTCCTTTAAAGCGGCTTTATCGGCGGCTTTTATAGCCCCTTCCAACTTACCTTTGGCGACTTCTAATTCTGAAATGCGCACCTTAAACTTCTGTCTCGCCTCCTTGACCAACAGGGCGACCTGCTCCCGGGCACCGGCCTGAATCTTCTCCTTTTCACTCGCAAGCTCAACTGTTAGCCGCTGTAGACGCTCACCTTCGATCCGAGCCTGCTGCTTTAATTTAAGGAGCTCTTTTTCATGGCCTGCGGTGTGGGCTAGACGTTTTTCGAGTTGGGCCGCCAGGTTTGTGGTTCGGGTTTCACCCTCACCCAAAAGTGAGCGGGCACGTTCAAGCAGAGCCTCCGAAAAACCCAGATTACGGGCGATCAAAAGGGCATTACTAAGCCCCGGAACGCCATACTGCAGGTGGTAGAGCGGCCTAAAATTTGCCGGATCGAAAGCGACTGCGACACTGCTGATACCCTCCTCTTCATAGGCGTATGACTTGACATCATTATAGTGAGTCGTCACCATGAATGTCGCCCGCCGTTGTTTGAGCTCAATCAACACTGCCTGAGCCAGAGCCGCCCCCTCTTTCGGGTCGGTTCCGACCCCAAGTTCATCAAGCAGAACCAGTGAATTCGAATCGGCCCGCTCTAAAATCGCCTTGACCGCCAGCAGGTGGCCGGAAAAGGTGCTCAACGATGCCGCCAGATTCTGTTCGTCGCCGATCGCCGCCAAAACTTTAGAAAAGAGCGGCAAGCGACTTTCCGGGGCAACCGGCAACAATAAGCCGCAACGCGCCATCAAGGCGATCAGACCGGCGGTTTTCAGGCTTACGGTTTTACCCCCGGTATTAGCTCCGGAGATCACCAGGCCACAGCGCCCGGCCGGAAATTCAATATCAATTGCCACAACCTGATTTTTCGGCAGAGTCGCGGCCAGCAGCGGATGGCGGGCATCTTTAAGAAAAAACCCCTCGGCCTCCCACGACTCCTGTAAAACTGGGGCTGATGCGTTTATCTGTTCGCCAAAAAGGGCTTTGGCCTGAAGTTTATCGAGCGCTAAAACCTGCTCCATAGTCTCAATGATCAGGGGCGCTAACTGGCGCAGACGATCACCGATCATACGCAGAATATTGATCTCCTCCTGTTTCTCTTCCTGGAGCAAAACTGCGAGATTGTTGTTTAGGGAGACACTCTCTAAAGGTTCGACAAAACAGGTCTGCCGGGTTCGGGAGTGGTCATGGATAATCCCGGGAATAGCGCTACGAAAATTTGTCCTCAAGGGCAGCACATAACGCTGATTACGAATCGTGACGAGGTTGTCCTGGATAAGAGGTTGAAACTCCGGGTTGGCAAGGATCTCTTTGAGTTGAAAGCTGATCTGCCGCCTTGATGAAGCAATCCGTCGGCGAATATCCTTTAACTCGAGACTGGCGTTGTCACGAATCTCCTCCTCGTCATTAATACAACTCTCGATCAGGCGGGCCAGCGGAGTAAACGACTCGATATCGGCGAAAACCGAAACCACCGGCTGATAGAGATCGGCGGCCCGTTCCTCAACCTTGTCACGATAGTTGAGCACGCTTTCTAAAGCCGCAAAGGTGCGAGCTATAACCAATAGTTCACGCGGTGGCAGCCAGCTTTCGGGGAAACGAACCTCCTCTAAAAAAGGCTTAAGATCCTCGACTCCGGCCAGCGGCACGGCCCCGCACTCGCGGTTCAAGGCCATAAAGGCCGCAGTCTCACGCAGGTTTTCCTTTAAGCTTGGAACATCTTCGACGGTCGCTGGTTTCAAAGCCAGAAGGGCTGCTTTGCCAGCTGCCGTACAAGCCTTTGCCGCGACCAGAACCAGAACCCGATCGAGTTCAAGAATCCGGGCCGCCTGGACCTCCGGGGTTAAGACCGAAAAGTGCTCAGTTAGCATCAGATACCGGCTTATCCCAAAAGCCTGGCGACTATCTGATTAACTGCTTTACCATCAGCCCGACCAGCTATTTTCGGCATCACCAGTTTCATGACTTTGCCCATATCCTTTTTACAAGTGGCCTGGGCCTCAGCAATCGCCTCTTTAACCAGCTTTTCAAGTTCGCTTTCAGAGAGGGCTTGCGGCAGGTAGCCCTGCAAGACCTCAATCTCACTCTTCTCTTTGGCGGCAAGTTCGTCACGTCCGCCGTTGGCAAATTGCTCGGCGGAATCGTGACGCTGCTTGACCATACGCGTGATAACCTGAAGTATATCCGCCTCTTCAAGCTCACGCTGACACTCAATCTGACGATTTTTCATCTCCGACATCAACATCCTTAAGACCCCGAGACGAACCTTCTCCTTCTTCCGCATGGCATCCTTGACTGATGCCGCAATATCCTCTTTTAGCCCCATACTAATCAATCCCCTGTCTAACCTACATGTTTACCTGGAAAGCTTAGATACCATAAAAACGTCCTGGCTTTATTTATACGGAAAGCAACCATTCATGTCAAACAATCACTTTACCTAATCTCGAAAATATAATTCCATAACGGTGACCGGGAGGAAATGGATAAAGATAGCTACATTGCGCTTGACTCCGCCGCCGGCATTTAGTAGGCTGAACCAGCCCTTAAAAAGGGATGTCAATTAACGCTCTAAACCCACTCCTCTCAATTATGGAGATCTTTAGTAATGTCTGAAAAAGAGCACACTCTGGCCGTTTTCATCGACTTTGAAAACCTGGCCCTGGGGTTCAAGAACCGCAAGAAAAATGAAAAATTCGAGATCGAAACTATTCTCGCAAGGCTTGTTGAAAAGGGCAAGGTGATTGTCAAAAAAGCCTACGCCGATTGGGCCAGCTACGCCAAATTCAAAGAAGAGTTGCATGCCGCTGCAATCGAGCTGATCGAAATTCCGAAAAGGCGTATGACCGGCAAGAACTCAGCCGATATCCGCCTCTGTGTTGATGCCATGGATATGTCCTACGCCAAAGACCATATCGACACCTTTGTTATCGTTTCGGGTGACAGCGACTTTTCGCCCCTGGTTTCCAAACTTAAGGAAAATGGTAAGCAGGTAATCGGCATCGGCATGCGGGATAGCACCTCAAACCTGTTAAGTGATAACTGCGATGAATTTATCTATTACGAAGACCTGGAACAGGCTTCACAGATAACGCCACCACAGATCACCGGCGACATCCCTGAAGATAAACGCGAAGCTTTTAAATTACTGTTTGACTCAATAACAGCCTTAAGACGTGAAAACAAGGAGATCCTCTGGTCTTCTATGATTAAACAGACTATGCAACGCAAACGACCATCATTTAATGAATCCACCATCGGCTACCGCTCGTTCAGCGAGATGCTTCAGGACTGCGCCAAACGCAACTATCTTCAGGTCAGCAAGGATAGTAAAAGCGGTACTCTCATCGTCGACGGCTTCGGTAAATAGGATAACCCCATGCTTTTGATGATAGACAACTACGACTCGTTCACCTACAACATCGTTCAGTATTTAGGAATCTTAGGTGAAGAGGTGGTGGTTAAACGAAATGATGAGATCACGCTCGACAACATCGCTGAGCTGCGGCCGGATCGACTCGTCATTTCACCCGGCCCCTGCACGCCGGCCGAGGCCGGGATCTCAGTTACAGCAATTCAAGAATTTGCTGGAAAGATGCCGATCTTGGGAGTCTGTCTCGGCCACCAGAGTATCGGAGCCGCTTTTGGCGGCGAGATTGTCCGCGCCGCCCATATCATGCACGGCAAAACCTCAGAGGTCGAACATGATGGCCGCGAACTTTTTAAAGGAGTCGCCAACCCCTTTACAGCAACCCGCTATCACTCTCTGGTAATCGCCCCGAAAACCCTACCCGCCTGCCTTAAAGTTACGGCCCGCGCCAGCGATGACCAGGAGATTATGGGCATTCGTCACCGTGAGCTACCGATATGGGGCATCCAGTTCCACCCCGAATCAATTCTCACCAAGGCCGGTATGGCCATTTTAAAAAACTTTCTGACCCTCAAATAATCAAACCCGCCTCACGCAATCAGAACCAGGCCGGTGAAAGTTGCAGTGGCGCCCTCTTTGGCTACTGCAGAATTCTGGGGCCAACCCGCCACCTCCAATAGTTTGCCAACATCAATCCCATGACCGGACATTGATGGCCGGGCGAGATGGGGGTTGCGGCAAGCTTTGCCCTCATCCAGCACCCGGCACTCCGGATAATCAGCACAAAAGAGCTCTTTACAGGAGCCCCCGGCAAAGGCCCGAGCCTTTGTTGCCCCCATTTTTCGTGCCTCTTTTTCGACCCCTGCCCCGATTTCATGAATCAGAGCCAGAACCTCGTTACGCTCAAACGAGAAAGCAACCTCTTTTGGAACCTCAAGTTTGAAAACCAGAGCCTTTGCGTAATCAGGCATCAACTCCCGAAAGCCCTGCGGCCCGGCAACCTGCGGCGGACAACTCATAGACCGACCGTAACCATCGCAGCGCGGCTCCAGGCACATCCCGGCAAGCTCATCTCTGACGATAATATCCTTGACCTCGATCAATGTCGCAGCAACCGCCCCAAGATGACGGGCCAGATCTAACAAATTGGAAAATTTATTCATCTCTATCTCTCTATCTCAATGGAAATACATAAGTTTCAAGAAAAAAGTTCCCCCATCGGCAACTGAGACGAACCTGCGCCAAAGTGCGCCAAAAAGCGCCAAAGAAAGCGCCAAAGGGTCAGACTCGATTGGTTCTCCTGTCACCAATGCTCGCAACACTGTAGAGTGGCAAAAAGATAAGTTTCTGCTCCGGCAGTTCGCGATACGTCCCGCTGTAAAGCACCAGACCTTTGGGACAATGTGGATATTTGTCCAACATAAGATGTAGGCTGCGCAAACTCCCTCCACTACCGGATTTAACCTCAATCGGGTAGATCTCTCCTTTACGAACCGTAAGATAATCGACTTCGGCACTGCTGCCCCGGGCATCACGGGCCCAATAAAACAACTCCGCGCCAGACCAAGCCAAAAGCTCTTGCGCAACAAATTGTTCCGCCAGTTTACCACGATACATAGCCAGCAGGTTATCCTGCTGCAACTCCAACTCGATCGGCACCTGACAGAGTCTTTGGAAAAGGCCTATATCCAGCATCGATGCCTTAAATTTTTTGGGATTAGCACTTGCCCCTAAGGGCAAGCCGGACGGATCACATGCGGGGATTTTACGAATCACTCGCGCCTTGACCAACAGGTCAAAGGCTTTGCGATTTAATTGACCGGAACTTGCACCATTCAAGTGGGTGTACTTTAACTGCTCGCCAACACTTTTTGCGACATTCAGAAAGACTGCATCAAGTGACAACGGATTTATACGAGGCCTGTATTTAGAAAAATCGTCACGATATGAGTCAAGAATTTCTGACTGAACTTGAAAAGCCTCAACCATTGAACCAAATTCCCGATAGGTTTTGATGGCTTCAGGCATCCCGCCAACAAAGAAATAAGTCCGTAATTCATCAAGAATTAATTGTTGTACCGATTCATCAACATCTTTCGGTGAGATAAGCACATGCTCTGCCATGACCTCTTTGCCCATAGCCAGAAGGTATTCATAGAATGTCATGGGCTGCATATACAAATGTTGCACCCGACCCACCGGGATCGAGATCTCATCAAAAGCAAACTCCAACAGAGAACCGGCGGCCACAATGTGGAGTTCCGGCATCAGCTCATAAAAATAGCGCAAGGCCATTATAGCCCGAGGACAGGCCTGGATCTCATCAAGAAAAAGCAAGGCCTGGCCGGGAATAATTCGGCCAACGGTTAATTCCAAATGACTGAGGATGGTTTGAGGCTCAAGATTACCGGCGAAGTGAAGATGCAGATCACGACGTTTTTCCAAATCGATCTTAACAAAGTCAGCAAAAGACCCGGCCAGTATATTCTCCACCAGCCAGGTTTTGCCAACTTGGCGAGCCCCACGAATAATCAACGGTTTACGACGGGGAGAGTCTTTCCAGGATAAAATTTGCTTTTCTACCAGCCGCTTCATGAAAGCAAGCTCCTATTTTTGCAAATCATCTACAATGACAATACTTTAGCAGTGAGACTATACCATTATGAACCATAAAGTCAAGGATCTTTACCATTAGCCAGCGTAGAAAGTCAGGGTAGTTTGCGAATTCAAGGGCTCTTTTATGACTTGTTTTTTCGGTCATAGAAAATTCCGCACCCCGATAGCACTTCCTCACTATCGCTCAGGGCGCAAAACAGGCAACCGTCATCACCAGGCAGGCTTCCATTTGCGGCCGGAAGGCACCGGTGATGACGGTTGACCACTTACCGGATTTGGCCTTGGGGGGATTACTGAGGGAGTTGGGAGAGCACCGCCGGAAACGCCTGAGCTTCGACCTAAATCTGTAACCCGCAGACCAGAATCGCCAATAATCTTGAACCAGCCAGCGACTCTGGCATCAAGCGGCATAAATTTGCCAATTTCACCCTGGCCCGTGTAGCCTTGTGCAATTCTATTCTCAATAAATTCACGAGCGTAGACCCGGGCCTCTTCCAGAGTGCGATAACTCCTGTCCGGTTTAGCTTTGAGCCAGGCGGCCAGAAAAACCCTGAAATAGCGGTCGCAGAATAGCCCCGGAGTAAAACTGGTAAAACCGATAAAAGCCTTGCCTTCGCTATCCGACTCAATACGCAGGGCCCGGGCAATGTTGTTCTTGGCGTTTTCCAAGACCTTGCAACCAACGACTATCACTAATCCGGGAGCCCGACCGACCTCTCTATAACGTCTACTGACATCAACAACATAGACTTTATCTCCATTTCCAACCTGCAAAAGGTCGGGATTGGCATGCATGGAGAGATAGACCAGATTACTGGAAAAGAGATGGTCGAGAAAGTCATTAGCCCCAGAACTAGTATCTATAGTCAATTTATGAGACGCAAAAATCCGCTTAAAAACTTCCTGATAGTTCTTTTTGTCGAGAATAGTTACAGCTCCCTTACCTTTAGCCAGATAGACGTTTAATCCTGACGGTGCGGCACTGAGACAGATTTTTGGCAGCAATAGAAAGATAAGGATAGCTACTAATAGCGCTTTGTCAATATTGTGGTACTGCACTCTTATCACCTCCTCACATCTTCTTCTAAAGTTGTCTCTCCGACTGGTTTTTGCGGTTGGCTTTCTCGACTAAACCGGAGGTGCCGAAGCGGCGTTTGAGCTCGGATTTAACAGCTGATGGAGGAATGTTCCGGTCGGCCATCAGAACCAGGAGGTGGAAGGTTAAGTCGGCAAGTTCGTGGGTAAGGGCGGAAGGGTCTTGGTTTTTGGCGGCCAGGAGAACTTCGCAGGACTCTTCGCCGACTTTTTTTAAAACCCGGTCAGCACCTTTCTGGAGCAGAGAGGAGACGTAGGAGTCCTGACGGGGATTATCGCGGCGTTCGCAGATGACTTTATAGAGTTCATTAATCACGAACCCGCACCCCTCGCTCACGGAGATAATCTTTGGTTTCAGTAATCGTATATTCACGATAGTGAAAGATGGAGGCGGCCAGAGCGGCGCTGGCCGCACCTTTGGTCAAACCCTGGTAAATATGATCAAGATTGCCGACGCCGCCGGAGGCGATCACCGGAACTTCGACCGTATCAACAATAGTTCTGGTAAGCTCAAGATCAAAACCATCCTTGGTGCCATCGCGATCCATACTCGTCAAAAGAATTTCTCCGGCTCCATACTCAACCATGCGCTGAGCCCACTCAACCGCATCGATACCGGTCGGCTCACGACCACCGTAGATAAAAACTTCCCAGCCGTCACCAAGAACCCGGGCCTTGGCATCGATGGCGACCACCGTACATTGACTGCCGAAACGGTATGCGGCCTCCTTGACAAATTCGGGACGATGGACGGCGGCGGTATTGATCGAAACCTTGTCAGCCCCGGCATTGAGCAGAGCCCGAATATCATCAAGCGTCCTGACCCCGCCGCCAACCGTTAACGGGATAAATACCTGTTCGGCGGTGCGAGCCACAACATCGAGGATAATTGAGCGGCGGTCTGATGATGCGGTGATATCGAGAAAGGTGAGCTCATCGGCCCCCTGTTCGTCGTAGATGGCAGCCACTTCGACCGGATCACCGGCATCCCGCAAACCGACAAAGTTAACCCCCTTGACAACCCGGCCATCCTTAACATCGAGACAGGGAATAATTCTTTTAGCTAACATTGCGAGTCACCATTGTCATTTTCCTTGGTAGCAGCATCGGCCAGCGCCTGAGCCGCATTAAGGTCAAGGGTTCCGTCATAGAGCGCCCGGCCGGTAATTGCCGCCACAACCCCGCATTTTTCAAGGGGCAATAGACCTTTCACATCGGTGATCGTAGCGATGCCGCCAGAGGCAATCACCGGAATTGAAATGGCTCGAGCCAGGGCTTTAGTCTCTTCGAGATTAACCCCGGTCTGCATCCCGTCGCGCAAGATATCGGTATAGATAATCGCCGCGACCCCGCAATCTTCAAAACCTCGGGCCAGGTCAAGGGCCTGAACCCTGGTTTCGGCAGCCCAACCCCGAGTCGCAACCAGACCTTGACGGGCATCGATACCGACGCAGATACGGCCAGGAAAATTTTTGGCCGCAGTTCGGACCAACTCTGGATTTTCTACCGCTACGGTACCTAAAATGGCCCGTTCAAGACCGAGATCAAGATAGGCTCCGACGGTTTCAAGGTCACGAATTCCACCTCCCAGCTGACAGGGAATATCTAAAGCCGTGACAATCTCTTTAATAATATCACGATTAACCGGTTCGCCGGCAAAGGCGCCGTTAAGATCGACCAGGTGAAGATATCGGGCCCCCTGTTTTTGCCAGTTCAGAGCCATTTCGACGGGATCGGTGGAAAAAAGGGTATCATCTTCCATGCGCCCCTGTTTAAGACGAACACAGTTGCCATCTTTTAAATCAATTGCCGGTATAATAATCATATTTTACAATGCTCCTGCCCCTTTAAGACCGGGAAACTGTTCAACTATTTCAGCGATACCAACATCGGCAAACTCCCTGGCCGTCAACCACTTACCCCCGCCCCGCATGAAATTTCTGACGTTGGTAATATCATCACTTAATGATTTCTGAGTCTGATCAAAAACTGCATACCAGACCGTACGACCACTGCGCGCGTCAATCATCGAGATCTCCAGGTAGACCGAGGCCGGACTCTTAACTGACATGGGGCCGCCAACCCTCTCCTGAAAACGGTTAACGACACCGAAAACTAAAACGTCGACCCCTAAACGCCGACCAATCTCAGTCATAGGCACCTGACCGAGCATCGGCAGCACCCGGGATGCGGCTTGCGGTTCAACGACCTCATATTTCCCATAAATAGCAATTTCTCGGGCCAAGGAGAGAGCCAGATCAAAACCGACACCACTTTTGACTTGATCACAAACAATCTGCCCCCCCACCGGCCGGCAGGTGGGGAAGGATTCGACACAAGTCTGGCAATTGGTCAAATTAAAGGGCAAAACTGCAATCCGGCCGAAATTAGGAATCTCCTCAATAATTTTGACCCGCACATTTTTTGTCGCGCAAGCCGCAACCAGAAACAATAGAGCCAGCATCATCGCGATCCGATACCTGTGAGTAATAGATCTCATAATAATCATCCCTTTTCACT
>JANTGZ010000069.1 GCA_024762675.1 Thermodesulfobacteriota bacterium
TTTCATCCTTATTGAGGAAATAGTTATAAATGGTTTTGGCCGTCATATTCATGCTGCGGCCCAGTTTACGCATTGAGAATCCCTGGTAACCGTCAGTAACGATAATTTGCAGGGCAGCATCCAGTATCGACTGGCGAACCTGTTCAATCTCTTGCGGAGTTCGCGGAGCTTTAGGCATTAAAAACCTCTGATTAATTATTGTATATTTGCGGGGTATAGGTTATGATACTCGATATATCATAATCTGCTGAAAAGAGAAACAGGCTTATTCTTAGGATAGTTGGAATGTCTGGAGATCTACTTTTTAATACGCAGATGCGGGGATAAACCCTGAACTTAAAAATGGTTTTGTTCCGCAAATAACCATAAAAGGCGCTTGTAAAGGGAGAATTTTTTCGGAAAGTATATTAAAGATATTGAACAATTGTATATAAGGTGTAGCCGGGTTATTCGGGTCGCTTGATCAGCTTCCCGAGATTAAGCGCAAGGTGCACAAAACTGAATTGTTGCTTGAACTAAATTATAACGATCCTGAAGGACTGGTTGTTGTTGACGCGACCGGAGATGATATTAAAATCTATCTGGGTGAGTGTCCTCAAGGGATTGAGGCTAAATCCTGCCGCCGCCCGCTCCCGGTGCCACTTGGTCAATTTTAAGCTTGATCTGCCAGAAAACGCACAAATCGTATTGCATACCATAGGTCAACCAACCCTAGAGATGCCAACCTCCAGGAGACATTGCCTTGAAATGCGTGTATAAATAAAAGTAAAACAACCAAGGATTTTCCGAGGATACCAAGCCAGACAATAGCTCGTTGGGTTACATCCAGCGACACCCAATAATAACCGATACCGAATATAAAGACCAGTCCAAGAAAAAGGTGCAGAAAGGCTTCGTTGACCAGAGGTTCCATTCCGAGCCAGGGTAGGATAGTTTTCTGAAATAGCCCTAAAATGATAGCAACTGCAAAGTTGTAAAAAGCCGCAAACCGAAACATTGATTGTTGGGCTGATTCCATTTCATTACACATAAATTGTCCTTTCACTGCCAACCGGCCTTAACTAACTCGATATTACAACCATTTCACTTTAGGGAATTCACGTTTGGTAACACCATCAATCTGTACCGCCGGGTAGCCAACGGTAATGGCGGTGGCGACTGTATTGTAGGGCCATTTAATGCCGAGTCTTTTTTTGATTTTCTTGAGTTTACCATCCATACTCATCCCGGTTGAGACAAAGCCGACATAACAGGTTCCAAGCCCCATAGAGTGAGCTGCAAGCACCATATTCTGAGCACAAATGCCGGCATCAAAATCAGGGTTGGATATCCCCAGGGAATGCCTGAGTAACAGAATACAGGTTTTTGCACCAAAAAAAACATCAAGCCGCTTGTCCTGATAACTCGGTGTCTCCAGAGCCTGCATCGCCAGCATCGGTCGCTGATCGATCGCTTTGGGTCGGAAAAGTGCCAGGGAATTTTTTAAAACCTGACGCCAGAAATTTTTCCCTTGGTAGAGCTTGGTCATCTTCGTTGTCCAGTCAACCGTAGCCTCACTGATTTCGGCCATCAGTTCCGGGTCACGAAGCACGACAAACTGCCAGGGCCTGCCATTTCCCGCCGATGGGGCGAAACGGCCCGCCTCAATGATCCGGTGTATATCCTCTTTGGGCACCTGTTTTTTCTTGTAGAGTCTGGTCGAACGCCGCTTGTAAATAACCTTTTCGGTCTCGGTCAAGCTATCTTCAATCGCTTTGAATTCCGGCGTTTTTTCTTCCATAAAAGGATTGGGAAAACCATTATGATCAGTATCCGGGTAATCGAAATCGGTCTGCCAGAAGCCATTTTTAACTTCGTAATAGTGTGAAAACTCCAAAGCGTTATGCGGGCAGATAACCTCGCAGTTATGGCAGGCGATACATATCTTTGGAAAATAATCGCCCATCACAACGAACTCAACTACGCGACTGCCATTGACATCCTTTTCAGTTAGTGCCAATGTTTGCGTTGGACACTGTTTGACACAAAGACCGCAACCGACACATTTATCTTTATCAACATTTATACTGTAAGGTGTTCCGCTGACTTCCGGGTCGCTTAATTGTGTAAATCTGTTGAGTAAATTATGCATTTTCATTCTCCATCACATAAAAAATAAGCATTCCATAATCCTACCTGGCAGTATAGCCACCGTCGATCACAAGCTCTGAACCGGTAACAAACTTCGATTCATCAGAGGCCAGATAAAGAATACCATAGGCGATATCATCGGCTTCTCCGAGATGGCCGACCGGGTGCCGGGAAATCAGTTCTTTAAGGATATCTTCCGCATTTGGCAGGGTAGATGCGGCATTAACCAGTAGCGGTGTCATGATATAGCCTGGATGCACCGAGTTAATCCTGATTCCATAACCCTGTTCCGCACAATGGATGGCGCTGGCCTTCGTGAACATACGTACGCCGCCTTTGCTGGCGCAATAGGCCGCTTCAATAGTGCCGCCAACTAGTCCCATAACCGATGAGATATTGACAATTGAACCGCCACGGTCTTTCATCATAGCAATTGCCTCTTGTGTTCCAATAAAGACACTCTCCATGTTAATTTCCTGGGTTTTGCGCCAATCAGCAAGGGTCGCATCCTCGACCGTGCCGACTATAACAATGCCGGCATTATTGACAAGGATATCGAGCGGACCTAAATCGCTGGTCACCTCTTTCATTACCCGCTGCCAATCCTCTTGTTTCGCAACATCGTGATGGTAAAAACGAGCCTTACCACCGGATTCGACAATACGTTGCGCCACCTCTTCACCGGCTGCAACGTTGATATCAGTTACCGCAACTTGGGCACCCTCCCGAGCTAATAAACAACAGGTGGCTTCGCCAATTCCCATAGCTCCGCCCGTTACCAGAGCTACCTTACCTTCAACACGTTTCATAATCAACCTTCTGGTTCCAATGTGATTTTTTTATAAAATTATACTCTAAATAAAATCTCCGCCTACATTGCGGTCAAGCCACCATCCACTACATATTCAGTGCCTGTAATATAGGCCGAGGCATCTGAGGCTAGAAAAAGAACAACCTGGGCAACCTCTTGTGGTTTGCCTAGGCGTTTCATCGGAATCAGGGCCAGGACTAACTGCTGGGCCGCTTCCTCTGAGCCCAAAAGCTTGTCGCTGGCCAGGGTCTCAAATACTTGTTCTCCCATCGGAGTTGCAATCGGGCCGGGATGAACCGAATTGACGCGAATGCCATAACCGAGCGTGGCAAACTCCACCGCCGCATGCTTGGTTATGGCTCGTACAGCGCCCTTTGATGATCCGTAAACCGACTCGCCCGGAGTACCGATAATACCGGCAACCGACGAAAGATTGATAATCGACCCGCCGCGACTACTGCTACCGCCGGGACGCATCACTTTTGCCGCATACTTCATCCCCAAAAAGGTACCTTCGACATTAATAGAATAGATTCGACGAAAATCTTCAAGAGAGATATCGGTAAGCAGGCCGCCAATTAAAATACCGGCATTATTAACCAGCACATCGAGACCGCCGTGATTAGCGACAACCGTATCTATTGTGGCCTTCCATTGGGCTTCGCTGGCAACATCCTGCCTGATAAAATCCACTTGCAGATCTTTTTCTTTTAATTCTGCGACTTTAGCTTCTCCAGCAGCGACATTGACGTCGGTCACAATAACGGTGGCCCCGGCCTGCGCCAGAGATTCTACAATACTTGCACCGATCCCGGTGGCTCCACCGGTCACCAAGGCGACTTTGCCGCCCATATCGAAAGAGTTATTAGCCATGAATTGCTCCAGTTTATATTTGAAATTGATCTTACTTAATCTTCTCGAAATCACCCGGCTTCCAGGTTCGATCAAAAAACGATTGTTTCGGGCCATATAAACGCAGCAGGGTGAACCAACCTTTTCCGGGAATGGTTCTGACCCAGTTCTTCTCTTTGCCGTTTGGCGCTTGAGGCCCGAAATAGAGGGTTGTCGAACCGTCAGCATTGCGCACAGGATTGTCACGCAAGCCGATAGATGGAAAATCCTGACCGTTATCTAGCCCGGCCGCAGTTACCGCATCATAAACAGTTATTGACCAAAACAGTTTTACAGGTACATTGGCCGGAAGCTTCAACTTGTAAGTGTGATCACCAACCAGAAAATCACCATTACTATCCTTGTATGCGCCGGCATACTTAGCTCCAACTCCGACCCTGGACGTAACCATTCCCGGACTTGCGGAGTAATGGTTGATGAACATGTGCGCCTTGGCATTGACATCTGTGTAACCGTCATCGTGATGTGCAAATTCAATGTTCAGCAAGGTAGAGTAAAAATTGTTCAGATCGGTCTTGGTGTGGGCAATCCAGTGGCGGTCTTTGTACCAGAGTGCACCATCCTCCCGGTCAAAATTTGCGGCAATGTTCTTCGCCATCTTCCAGGCTGTCCCGGCGGCGGCGCTCAATATCTTCCGCTCTCTTTTAGTTGGGGAGAATAATTTTCCCTTTTTAATCCCGATGGCCGCCAACATGCCGTGCATGTATGGGTCGGCTGGGTCATTAACGTCACTTTGAATAAAACGATCAAGCACGGCAAAGTAACCGTCATCATTAGGAAAAAGGTAGTTTACATCAATCTCTGATGCATGTCTAAAAAGCATCGGCTTGGCTTTGCCTTGCAATGGATAAATTTTTATCTTTTCCATATTGGCAACCGTCGGCCCCAGATTATTCGGGTCTCTGAAAAGGCCGCGTAAAAAAACAAAAACGCCGTTGGTTTTACTCCGGTAAACAAAGTAATTATCTTCATCAACCGGATTTTTATAACCTGGAGGCAGGATCAAATACTTTCCACCTTGCCCACGGTCAGGTCCGGGATAACCTATGTCAGCATAATATTTAATACCGTTAATTTCAGGTCCTTCAATGGGCCTATGCCAAAAATCATCAATCAATGCCTGCAACATCGGCGGAGCTTCGATAACCATAGGCCCATCCTTGGCCAGATCTAAAAATCCTAAACCATAAATAACATCAGAGTTAGGCGTAGCAATCAGCGTATTTGACTTTAACCGCTTTTCATAAATGGCAATAATGTTGTATCCTTCACCAAAGTTATTGTCCTTAGCCTCTTTCATCGAAAACATATTTACGGCAGGTAGAGCCCAAAGGTAGGTTTGGACCGCACGCTGAAAGAAAAGCTCCTCATTCAATGTGCGGGAAGTCTGTTCAGTTGGAAACCCATTACTGAAAGGCAGGTCTGCCAAAGCCTGGTAATGGTCGCTTTCTCCGTTGGCTGTGATCGGTAAAGACGCAATCATGGCAGTTATTGCCATTACTACAAAAATAATGGTATTTTTCATATTAAATCACCCTTATTTGACCTTCTCAAGATTCGGCAGTTGCCAAGTTTTGTCAAAATAATTTTGCGTCGGTGCAAAGAGGCGAAAGAAGGCAAACCAACCCTTTCCCTGAACCGTCGGTATCCAGTTTTGTTTGTTTTTTGGGGGAGCTTCAGGACCGAAAAAAAGATCCACGGAGCCGTCACTATTCTTGACCAGGTCCATACGCGAATTAAGGCCGGCAATTTCCTGTTTATTATCAACCAGGCAACGAGTCTCGGTATCGTAGAGAGTCATGGCCCAAAAATGTTTTGCTGGTGGATTGGCTGGAACATGCAGGGTGTAACTATTGTCACCCTGTAACCAGTTGCCATCTTTGTCTTTCTGAACTTCCAAATAGATTGACCCTCGACCGGGCGTTTTGGTCGTCATGCCTGCAGTTAATGTAACTGCCTCATAAAACCATGCCGTCCGTTCATCGAGAGCCGTGTAGTTATCAGTCTCTTGGTCCGCATTCAGCAGAACGGCCTTTCGCCATTGGCGACCGGGGTAAATGACCGCCTCTTTTTGGCGTTTGGCATAAGTCAAACTTTTTGCCATCGCCTCACCGACAACTGTGGCCTCAGCCAGAATTTCCTTCTGGCGCTCATTCGGCTGAAAACGCTTACCTTTCTCGATACCAAGTGGCTTGAGCATCGCCACCATCAGACGGTCACGTTCCTGAACCGGCTCTTCATTCAACATTTTGGCCACCAACCGCCAATAATCGAGGCCCCGAGGTTGCCAGCCTTGCCAGGCTTTACCTTCGGGTGTGACAATGCGTGTGTGGGAAGGATTATTGCGTTTGCTGAACGGGTAGACCTGGTAAGCTTCACGCAGTTTTTTCGCGCTATCCGGATCTTTAGCCAAGACCCGAAAAGCATGGAAGATATTGAAGGTGGGCGATTTTACAACGATGTACCCTCTTTCATTATCTACGGATTGCCCCGGCCCAAGAATCAGATACTTGCCTCCGGCACCCTTGTCAGGACCGGTCAGTCCCAAGTCGCTATGTGGACGCTGCCAAAAATCAAGAATTCCTCCGGCAGTCAATCCGGCCGGATAGTCGATTACCAACGGGCCGGTGCGTGACAAATTGACAAACCCGATGATATAAGGTGTTGTTATATTGGAGGTCAGCAAGCCAAGTTTGTCCCGGTAACTGACGTAATAAACCACGTCTCCATCCCGAGCTCCGAAAACAGTTTCGTGCTGCTCTTGCCATTGTGCAAAGCCGACTAAGGGAATGGCCCAAAGGTAGGCTTGAACTGCACGCTGAAAATCCATCTCATCGTACAGTTTGTTGACAGTTTCAGCGGATGGGTAGCCACCTTTAAAATCGAGCTTACCGATGCGCGTCTCAAGCTGAAGAGCGCTAACGTTGCCAACCAGGTACAAAAAAGTTAATAATGTCACTGCAAAAATTTTCACTCTACTTTACCTTTCTCAAAATATGAATGCACATTGCGGCCTCTTCGACACCGATGCTGCCGCCGCCGTTTTCGGCCAGACCGATTCGCGCCCCGGCTATTTGCCGTTTCCCGGCATTTCCCCGAATCTGGGTGACGAGTTCATGGATTTGCGAGAGTCCTGAGGCACCGATGGGGTGGCCGTTGCTTTCGAGGCCACCGGAGGTGTTTAGAGGGATTTTCCCACCCAATCTGGTGGCACCCGATTCAGCAAAAGGCCCGCCTTCACCGTGAGGGCAGAAACCCATCACCTCACTCTGGTGCAGTTCGCCGTAAGCGGTGGCATCGTGAAGCTCGGCAAAATCTATATCTTTTGGTCCGACACCGGCCATCTCGTAGGCCTGCTTGGATAGACGCTCACCAATATCGATACCGTCGAGATCCCGGTCACTGCCCTGACCATGAACCGAGGCTAAAATCTTGACCGGGGTAACATCCTGGAGTTTTTTAAAATAGCTTTCAGAACAGACGATCGCGGCGGCGGCTCCGTCTCCGACCGGGGCGCACATCGCCCGGGTCAGGGGATACGTAATCGGCACATCAGCCAGCACTTCTTCAACTGTCATGGTATTCTGATATTGGGCCAAAGGATTGAGTGATGCATGAAAATGGTTTTTCGAGCAGATTTCGGCGAGTTGCTTTTGAGTAGTGCCGAAACGGTCCATATGCCAACGACACATCATGGCGTAGGCATCCATAAAAACACTGCGCCCTTGACCTGGGGCTGACTCTTTAACGGTATCGGGAAGCTTGAAAGATTTGCCCAGACTGGTAATCAGATTAATATGCTTCTCGAAATTTTCGACATCCATAGCCCGGGCATAGGCCGCAAATGACAAAGCTTTATCAGGATTGGTAATCTTCTCCGAACCAACTGCCAGAGCAACATCGATCATCCCGGCCCGAATCGCGGTATAGGCCAGATGCAGGGCTGTAGAAGCTCCGGCACAGGCATTTTCGACATTGGTAACCGGGATTTTATCAATCCCCATACCCCGCATTATAACCTGACCGCGAATTGAGTCCTGCTGATCAAACATCCCCCAGAAACTATTGGCGAAGTAAACTGCCTGCAGGTCAGCTTTGTTTAATCCGGCGTCATCCAGGGCCAAGTTTGTGGCCTGTTCAGCCATAGTGCGCACGGTCTCGGTCGGATATTTATTGAAACGAATCTTGCCAACTCCAACAATATAGATATTTTCCATGATTATTCAGCCTCTTTAACAATCTGGTTGCCGCCGACAATGGCCAGAATATCGTTGGAGCCATCTTCGATCAAACCGGCCCGCGCATCGCGGAAGATCTTTTCGATCGGGTACTCTTTGCTCAATCCGTAACCGCCGAATAACTGCACCGCGTCATTGGCCACTTCAAAAGCAGCATAGGTACTTGTAAGCTTGGCCGCGATAGAGAATTTCTTGTCGGGGACCTCCGTCGTCAAATGAAAGGTGATGGCGGTTCGGGACAAACTACGTGCTGCCTGGACTTTACGGAACATCCCGAAAAGTTTATGTTGTACCAACGAGTGTTGACTTAAAAGTTTACCCCCTTGGGTGCGTTCCAGGCTGTGCTGTAAGGCGAGATCGTAAGCTGAACGGGCAACCCCGGTAAATATCGCTCCCATAAGCGCATTGGCGTGGGCCAGGGTGGCACTGGTCATGATTGAGTAAGCCTCCGGACCAACAATCATCATATCCTCAGGACAGACCGCATCATCAAAATAGAGTTCACCTTGGGGTAGTTCCCGCTGCCCAATCTTATCCAAAGGCATGCCTTTGGTAACCCCCGGCTGTTTCAGGTCAACCAGGCAGATGCCGCCGCCTGACATCCCCATCGACGGATCAATATTGACAAAGAGCACCGCATTGTCCGCCACCGGCCCACAGGATATCCAGGCCGATTTCTGACCATTGATAATCCACTCGTTACCCTTTTTGACAGCCCTTACCTGCTGAACAATATCGGGATTTTGAAAATGATCGGTACCGACAGCCAGGTTGTCACTCCCGTAATTGGGTTCGGTAATCGCCCAACAACTGAAATTCGAGACATCCTTGCACTGGGTAAACGGAAGCGTAATCTTGCCGATCAACTCAGGTTGACCACTCATTGCAGCAAACAGGGGGCCGAAGGCGGCCACCGCGATTGCTACGGCAAACCCGGCACTGGCATAGCCGAGTTCTTCAAAAAAGATGTGTTGACTCAACGGATCAAAACCGATGCCACCCACTTCTTCGGGCAGCATTGCGGTATGATAACCGAGTTCGTACATCTTTTGCATAGTTTTGTAAAAGATAGAATTTTTCTCGACAACCTGTTCCGGAGTAAGTTGGTCCAACTCAATTGATGCGGGCCTTAAGACCTCCATGGCAAAGTCATGTATAGACTGTTTAAGCGCTTTATGATCGTTTGTAATGTTTTGATCGATGTCTTTGTAAAGCATAATGTCACCTCACTTGTCGGTTTACTTGAAATTTTGATACTCGAATATGTTTTTTCCACCCGGCTTAAATTGCTCTTTTAAGATGCGGGGCTGATGTTTTTCCGACACGGTTTTAGGGATTTCAGAAACCATCTGCAGATATGAAGGAATATTGCTTTTTTCAAGCTTCTTTTGGCAATAGGTATAGATAGCCGCCGGATCTATGGTTTTTCCGGCAAAAGGAGCAATCGCTGCCACGATATCGCTTTCACCTGGAGCCCCTGAAGCGGCCGGCACTCCGTAAACACAAACCTCACTGACATCAGGATGCTGACCGATAACGGTTTCAACAAACTCGGGTTGGATAAAATCGCCGGACCGACGCAGTCCTCCGCCTTTACGATAATCGAAAAAGAACCAGCCTTCGGCATCAACATGAACCATATCTCCGCTGCGCAGCCAGCCGCCCCGGGTTTTCTCTTCAGAAGCGCCTTTCTTGCCGAGATAGTTTACCTTGGTATCGCCCTTGACCATACGTGAAATCAACTCACCGGTTACACCTGCGGGAACTTCATTGTCATCATCATCGACTACCTTAAACTCCATAATTCCGGGAAGCGGCTTGCCGAATGAGCCTATCGGACCATGACCAATCGGTTTAAAGGCAAACCCTCCTTCAACAGCACCATACCATTCAAGAATTTTAACTCCGAATCTGTTCTCAAATTCCTCCCAGAGATTTGCCGGAGTTCCGGCATTAACGACCATCCGCACCGGGTTATCCGCATCATTTTCTTTAACCGGCAGGTTCGCAATTCCGGCCATCATGCCGCCCAGCAGTGAAAAAGTCGTGCAACCATATTTGCGACAGACATCCCAAATTCGACTGCGGGTGAATCCGGCACTGAAAACCGCTTTTAAACCCAGCATCAAAGCCGGAAACAGGGTGACCGCCTGGGCGTTGCCATGGGTTAACGAGAGACCGCTGTAGAGAATATCCTGATTAGTGTATTGCATCACTTTCAGCGCCAGCAGCTTAAACGAGGCGGTTCGGGCCACCGTTATAACCACTCCCTTAGGGTTTCCAGTAGTGCCGGAGGTATAGATAACTTCGAACGGCTCTTTAATATCAGTGCATTGTTGGTCTACTTTCTGCCACTGCTTCCGGGCCAGAGTCTCATTTAAGTTGTGGAAACGACCATCAACCAGGGTCCTTTCACTCAAATAGGCAATGGCTGTTAACCCAACTCCGCTTAAATCAGCAAAAACTTCATTTAACTGCTGCAAACATTCATCAGAGGCAATTATGGCCTTGGCGTTACTGTCGCTAATGAGAAATTTCAACTTATCACCGATGGTTCTTGGATCAACCGGAACGGCGGTGGCGCCGATCGTGTTGCCGGCGATCAAAGAGTAGGCAAACTCGGGATGATTTTTCATGTAGACAACAAAGGTGTCGCCTTTGCCAACCCCATTATCCAACAGCAACCTGGCAATCTTGTTTGAGTTTTCATAAATATCACGATAGGTCAGGCATTTTTCACCCTGTGGACCACCCTCAAAAACAAGAACTTCATGGTCGGGTGTTTCCTGAGCCTTGAGTTCGATCAGGTGAGATGGAATATCGGGGTTGAGAATTGAGTGGTCAGTCATCGGCATACTCCTTGAGGCTATAATAATATTTTACTGTAAAACTGACTGGTCTGAAAAAAAACCGACTGAACGTTTTTTTTAATATAGTTTTTCATATAAAACATTATTATTTTCTTGTCAAGATAAATATTGGCGGCTGTTTTTCACTTGTTTTGCCGGTAAATAAAGTGGACTATTGCTTGACAATTTTTTACAATTTTGATAAAAAAGACCAGTCGTTTTTTATGGTAGGCACGACAAAAACTTATTAGATTTGGACTCAGTAATGAAAAAAAATGGGCGGGCATTGGAAAGTATCAGAAAAGAACAGATCTTCGAAGGTGCTTTAAGCGTAATATCCGCAAAAGGAACCAAAAATGTGACCTTGGAACTGGTGGCAAAAGCTTCCGGTTTATCTAAGGGTGGAGTAACATATTATTACTCTTCAAAAGATGAGTTGTTTAGAGATGTGTTCGAGTTTTTATTCGAAGATTTTTTCCGGCAATTTGAATTGATGTTGCATGAGAAAGATGACCCTTACGAAAAGTTATTAGCTTTCACCTGGCTCTATACCGTTGAAGATCAAAAATTATTGCTCGGTTACCCGCTGTTTTTTGAGTGTATGTCACTGGCAAATTTTGATGAAGAGTACCGTGAAATTTTCCATGTTTGGCTCAGTCGCTGGGTACGCCTGGTAACTGAGGTTCTTCAGGAATGCGTTGCGCAGAAGGGCCTGGAAATTGACGATGTCGACAGTACCGCCCGGATTATCGGTGCGATTTCTCAAGGCATTGCTTCACGCTGGTATCTTGACCGCAAGGGCCACACCACAGAGTGGGCGTTATCAGCATACGAAAGAACGGTTGGCGCCCTTTTGAATATTGAGTTTGATAAAGAATCAGCCCTTTTTGACAAGTCCCAACTTTGAGAGTTTGCGGAAGAATGTGCGTCGGGGCAGGCCCAGGCTTGTCGCCGCCCGCTCCCGGTGCCACTGGTGCTTTTCCAGCGTGTGCAAAAACAATTTTTTTTCGAATTGTTCAATCAGGGTTTTATAGTCCCGGTCCCCATTGCTGAGCGGCAGTTCCTGGAGGTTGTCGGTCTGATCGTCCTGGTAGTTTCGATTCGGAACCGGAGTCTCCATAAAATCAAGTTTACGCAGGGTTATGTAGCGGTGGATGGTGTTTTGCAGTTCTCTGATATTGCCCGGCCAATGGTAGCTGTATAAAGCTTTTTGAGTTTTTAATGGTAGCGGTGCCGGTGAATTATTTTCGTGATTGCCGAATTTTTTTAAAAAGTATTCAATTAACAGGGGAATATCCTCTTTTCGTTCCCGCAGTGGCGGCAGGGACATCGGGATTATGTGAATGCGGTAGAAAAAGTCTTTACGCATGCTCCCCTGTTTGACCTGCTCCTGCAGGTCACGGTTAGTGGCCGCGATGATGCGGACATCAGGCTGTTCGGTTTTGTTGCCGCCCACCGGTATGTAACCCCCGCCTTCCAGGGCTCGCAAAAGTTTGATCTGGCCATTTAAGTCCAGTTCGCCGATCTCATCTAAAAACAGAGTTCCTCCATCAGCCTGCAGGAGAAATCCGCTCTTGTCGCGAACCGCTCCGGTAAATGCTCCCTTCTTATAGCCGAAAAATTCGCTTTCAAAAAGATTCTGCGGAATGGCGCCACAGTTTACGGCGACAAAATTAGCATCGCTGCGGCTGCTGTTATCGTGAATTGCCCGGGCGACCAGCTCCTTGCCGGTGCCGGATTCTCCATAGATTGCTACGTTGGCATTCGAAGTGGCGGCATTTAAAATAAGCTCGTAAGTGCTTTGCATGGCCGGGCTTTTGCCGATGATGTTGCTGAATTTATAGCGATCCTTGATGTTGGAGCGCAGCAGGATGTTTTCGTGGCGTAGATTTTTTTCGCTTTCCAGTAGTCTCTCTCGGGTCTGCCGTTGTTTGGTGATGTCGGTGATAATGCCTTCGACATACTCCAGTTTACCGTCGCCATCGTAGACCGGTCG
>JANTGZ010000070.1 GCA_024762675.1 Thermodesulfobacteriota bacterium
TGCGTGGTAAAAAACGCGAGGAGATTGTCCGGGGTCAGGTTTTGGCGGCTCCAGGCAGTATCACCCCGCATACCAAATTTAAAGCCGAGGTCTACATTTTGACCAAAGAAGAGGGTGGACGTCATACACCGTTCTTCAAAGGTTACCGTCCCCAGTTCTATTTTCGGACAACTGATGTTACGGGAACGGTTGAACTTCCCGAGGGTGTCGAGATGGTAATGCCTGGCGATAATATCTCGATTGTTGGTGAGTTGATTACCCCGATCGCCATGGAAAAAGAGTTACGTTTTGCGATTCGTGAAGGCGGCCGAACGGTTGGTGCCGGTGTCGTCAGCGAAATTATCGAATAAGTTATACGCCTATCAGGCAGATTATATATCAGACGAAGCCAGGGAAGGGTTGTCAAAATCCTGCTCTGGCTTTAGTCTGTTTTCAGGTAAGCTTAAGTTTAAAGATATCTCTTAAGGCTTATGGAAGGTCAGGTTGTAAGATAATTATGCGAGATAAAGTAATACTTGCTTGTGGGCAATGCAAAAGAAGAAATTACACGACCAAGAAGAATAAAAAAAATACCCCTGACAAACTGGAGTTCAAGAAGTATTGTCGCTTCTGTCAGACCCATACAGCCCATAAAGAGACCAAATAGATCATCTTTCATTCAGGTGAGATGAGAATTTACTGTAAGTGATGTAGGGGTTGTAGGCCAGTAGCTCTAATGGCTAGAGCACCGGACTCCAAATCCGGGTGTTGGGGGTTCGAATCCCTCCTGGCCTGCCAGTAATTCCAACAGATCACAGTTAACATTTAAGTTCGGGAGTCCGAATCTTGGCAGCTCTAAAAGATAATCTCGTCGAGTTGAGTCAATATCTTAAAGATTCAAAAGGCGAAATGAAGAAGGTTACCTGGCCCGGTCGTAAGGCTACGATCGGCCTCACCTGGGTTGTGCTTCTCACCGTTTTTGTTATCTCTCTCTATCTCGGTATAGTTGATCTGGGATTGGCTAAACTCATTAAGTTAATCCTTGCGGTCTAGTGGTGGCCGAGTATTCAAAAATAGGAAAGAGAAGGTTGACAGGGTAAGTTATGGCGAAGAAATGGTATGTGATACATGCTTACTCCGGCTACGAGAATAGAGTCAAACTCACTCTGGAGGAGAGAATCCGGCAGTATGGCCTCGAAGATTTGTTCGAGGAGGTTGTGGTTCCGACCGAGCAAGTCGTGGAGATGGTCAAAGGTAAACGACGGACTTCGCAAAGAAAGTTTTTTCCCGGTTATGTACTGGTGAAAATGGAGATGACTGAAGAGACTTGGCATCTTGTCAAGGGTACTGCCAAAGTGACCGGTTTTGTCGGTGGTGGTGAGAGGGTTGCAGCGACCAGGTCGATTTCAGAAAATGAAGCGAACACCCTTTTGGATCGGATCGCCGAAGGTGAGATGCGACCCCAGCCCAAGGTTCTTTTTGAGTTGGGTGAAAACGTTACAGTTCTGGAAGGGCCCTTTGCCAATTTTACCGGTACGGTTGACGAAATCAACCTTGATAAGGGTAAAGTCCGGGTACTGGTGAGTATCTTTGGTCGGCCGACACCGATAGAAATTGATTTGGGTCAGCTTGAGAAGATAAGTTAAATTGAGCGATTTATAGCTAATCGCTAATTGTTTTATAGAGAGCGCAGGAGAGTTAAGAATGGCAAAAAAAATCGTAGGTCAGATCAAACTCCAGATACCGGCTGGACAAGCTAACCCATCTCCGCCGGTAGGTCCGGCCTTGGGGCAGCATGGTGTTAATATCATGGAGTTCTGCAAAGCCTTTAACGCCAAGACTGACGCTCAGCAAGGTATGATTATTCCAGTGATTATATCAGTTTACGCTGATCGCAGTTTTAGTTTTATCACCAAAACTCCGCCGGCGGCAGTTTTGTTGAAGAAGGCAGCTAAGATTGAAAAAGGCTCTGGGGTTCCGAATAAAACTAAAGTTGGAACCGTTAATCAAGCTCAGGTGAAAGAGATTGCCGAGCTTAAAATGGTTGATCTTAATGCCAATGATATTGATGCCGCCTGCCTGATTATTGCTGGGACTGCACGTAGTATGGGCATCGTTGTTGAATAGGTAATTGTGAGGGTAGTATGGCTAAGAGTGGAAAAAATTATCTCGCCAATCGGTCAAAAGTCGATTCAGAGAAGAAATATCCTTTGACAGAGGCAGTAGAGTTACTGAAATCATTTGCCACGAAGAAGTTTGACGAGAGTGTTGATGTTGCAGTTCGTCTGGGAGTGGATCCTCGGCATGCCGATCAGATGGTTCGTGGGGCTGTGGTTTTGCCGCATGGAACAGGTAAGAGTGCTCGGGTTGTTGTTTTTGCTAAAGGGGAAAAAGAGATTGAAGCTCGTGATGCCGGGGCTGATTTTGTTGGGGGCGATGATTTGGCCAAGAAAATCAATGATGGTTGGCTCGATTTCGACAAGGCGGTAGCAACACCTGATATGATGGGTGTTGTCGGCAAGCTTGGACGAGTCTTGGGGCCTCGAGGTTTGATGCCCAATCCCAAGGTCGGAACCGTAACCTTTGATTTAGCGCGCGCCGTCAAAGATATTAAGGCCGGTAAGGTTGATTTCAGGGTTGAAAAGGCGGGTATCGTTCATGCCCCGGTCGGCCGCATCTCCTTTACCGCCGAAAAGCTGCATGAGAATATATCAACTTTGATAGAAACCCTGAATCGTTTGAAACCAGCTTCGAGCAAAGGTAACTATATGCGTGGATTCACCCTTTCTTCGACCATGGGGCCGGGAATCAGGATCGATCTAGGTAGCCTTTAGGTTTTTTTACAAAATATACAATTGACGTATTTGTATTAAAGTTGAGATTTATACAAAGCCGTCAATCATTAGGATTTATGAGCTGTAGACCGTGGGTAGCCAGGACCTTTTAAGGTGTAACATCCCACCGAGGCAATCTGACTCACCGGGTTTATCCCGGAGGTTCGATATTAGTATAAGCTCATTTGCCTTTTGAAAAAAACATCAGACTTAAGGAGGTGACAGAAGGTGAAGAGAGCGGAGAAGCAGATCCAAATCGATGGATTGACAGCGAAATTCAATGATGCACAAGCTGCTTTTCTGACCGATTATCGCGGATTGGATGTCGAAAAGATTACCGCTTTACGTGGCCGTTTACGGGAGAAAGAGACAGAGTTTCGGGTTGTTAAGAATACCCTGGCTCGGATTGCCGCTAAAGCATCCGGCAATGAAGCTCTGGTAGACCATCTTAAGGGACCAAGTGCCCTGGCTCTGGTCTATGGAGATCCCGCTGCCGCAGCTAAGGCCTTGGTTGAGTTTGCCAAGCAAGAGGAGGCCCTCGACGTTGTCGGCGGGGTTTTGTCAGGTACCTACCTTGACAGTGATTCTCTTAAGAGATTGGCGGAACTGCCCAGTAAAGAGGTTATGCAGGCAACCCTTCTGGGTGCTATGAATGCAGTGCCAGGTGGTTTAGTCAATGTTTTAAGTGGGGTCGTGCGTTCGGCAGTCCAGGTTTTAAATGCGATAAAAGAGCAGAAAGAGCAGGGCCAGGAAAGCTAGCCAGCTCGACTGTGTGTCGGCAGAAATACTAAATATTGAAAAATTAAAATAGTCAGATTAATCATTAAGGAGATTTAAATCATGTCAATTACTAAAGAAGATGTCATTCAGTTTATTGAAAATATGTCAGTTCTGGAACTTTCTGAACTGGTTAAAGAACTTGAAGAAAAATTCGGTGTTTCTGCAGCCGCTCCGATGGCGGTTGCTGCCATGCCGGCCGCTGGTGGCGATGCTGGTGGCGCAGCTGCCGAGCAGACCGAGTTTGATGTCGTTCTCGTCTCTTTTGGCGAAAAGAAGATTCAGGTCATTAAAGCCGTTCGTGAGATTACCGGGCTTGGGCTGAAAGAGGCCAAGGCCGAAGTCGAAGCTGCGCCAAAAGCTATTAAAGAGGCAATTAGCAAGGACGAAGCTGAAGAACTTGTTAAAAAACTTGAAGAGGCTGGTGCAACTGCTGAAGTTAAGTAAGTCTCTATATGATAATAGCAAATCGTTTGTAACTGCTGTTTAAAGCGTAAGGGATAGGGTTCATAGACCCTATCCCTTACGTTGTTTTTTATTCTCCTTTTTTGTAGAAGAGAAACAATCGGCTTTGTAAAGCAAAGTCGCCAACCTTTCCCATCCTCTTGCAAATTGTTCATCACACTAACTCTGATAAAATGAGGTTAAAGTTCTATGGTAGTCCGGAATAGCCGTAACCTACCTCGTCTGCGTTGTAATTATGCGACCATCAATGAAGTCGTAGAAGTTCCTTTTCTGCTTGATCTGCAATTGGACTCCTTTAAACGTTTCCTTCAGGATGATGTTCCTCCTGAAGAGAGAGAAGATATTGGTATCCAGGGTGTGTTCAAGAGTGTATTTCCGATTAAGGATTTCTATGGCACATCTTCAATTGAGTATGTCAGTTATAACTTTGGCACGCCACGTTATGACGACCGCGAATGCATGCTCAAAGGTTTGACCTACGCGGTGCCCATTCGGGTTCGGATTCGCCTGATTATCTGGGATATCGAGGAGGGTAGCGAGCAACGTTCAATTCGTGATATCAAGGAGCAGGAGGTCTATTTCGGCGAGATTCCATTGATGAGCGAACGAGGAACTTTCATCATCAATGGCACCGAGAGGGTTATTGTCAGTCAGCTGCATCGTTCGCCCGGGGTCTTTTTCTCCCTGGAAAAATCGAAAAGTACTGTTAGCGGAATGATGTTATTCAGTGCTCGGGTTATACCTTATCGGGGTTCCTGGATCGATTTTGAATTTGATAATAAAGACCTTATTCATGTTCGTATTGACCGGCGCCGCAAATTACCGGCGACAGTGCTGTTGCGGGCTTTGGGCTATTCAACTGAGGAGTTGTTAAATCTTTTTTACGACAGTGTCGTGATTAACCGCTTGCCGGATGGCACTTTTACTCGCTCAATTGATTATGATAACACAGATTTAGTTGCCAGTTTCAAGGCTCGCGAGGATGTTGTCGATCCTGATAGCGGAGAAGTTTTGCTAATTAAAGGGCGTAAAATTACCAAGACCGCTCTACGGCGTATGAAAGCTGCCGGGCTTGAAACTCTGCCGATGATGGATGACGAGCTGGTCAACTCTTATGTCTCGCATGATGTCGTTGATCCACAAACCGGTGAAGTTCTGCTTGAATGTAATGAAGAGATCACTGCTGAAAAGATGGAGCTATTGCAGGCAAGCGGGGTCGAAAGCTTTGAAATCCTCTATATCGATAATGTAAATGTCGGATCATACCTGCGGGATACATTGTTGGTAGATAAGATAGTCTTGAGTGATGAAGAGAGGGAGCTGGTTGTCCAAGGCGAAAAGAGCGAGAAGGAGATCGAGGTTGATAAAGCCAAGCTCGAAATCTATCGGCGTCTACGTCCTGGAGAGCCGCCGACTATTGAGATTGCCGATGCCCTTTTTCAAAATCTCTTTTTTAATCCGGAGCGTTACGATCTTTCCCGGGTGGGACGGCTCAAGATAAACCATAAGCTTGGAACCGACCAGCCGCTTGACTGTAAAACTCTTACTGCGGAAGACATTCTGGCCATTGTCCGGTATTTGATCTCCCTAAGAACCGATAAAGGTGTTATCGATGATATCGACCACCTCGGTAACCGCCGGGTTCGTACTGTTGGCGAACTTATTGAAAATCAGTACCGTATTGGTTTGGTGCGGATGGAGAAATCGATTCGTGAACGCATGAGCTTGCAGGAGATCGATACGGCTATGCCGCATGACCTGATTAACTCCAAGCCGGTCAGTGCAGCAATTAAGGAGTTCTTCGGCAGTAGCCAGCTCTCTCAGTTCATGGATCAGACCAACCCGCTCTCCGAAATTACTCATAAACGTCGCCTAAGTGCCTTGGGACCAGGCGGTTTGACCCGTGAACGGGCCGGCTTTGAAGTTCGGGATGTTCACTTGACCCACTATGGTCGACTCTGTCCGATTGAAACCCCGGAAGGTCCTAATATTGGCTTGATCGCCTCTCTGGCAAGTTATGCCCGGGTCAACGAGTTCGGTTTTATTGAAACTCCTTATCGGGAAGTAAAGGATGGTGTGGTCAGCAATGAAGTACGCTACCTCTATGCTATGGATGAGGATGATAAGATTATCGCCCAGGCCAGTGCTCCGCTTAATCCGGACGGGAGTTTTAAAAATGAACTGGTGACCTGTCGCAATGCTGGTGAATACACTATTGAGCGGCGCGATAATATTGAGTATATGGATGTCTCCCCACGGCAGCTGGTTAGTGTTGCGGCTTCTCTGATTCCTTTTCTTGAACATGATGATGCTAACCGTGCTCTGATGGGCTCAAATATGCAGCGCCAGGCCGTACCTTTGTTGCGGGCCGAAGCCCCTATGGTTGGAACCGGCATGGAGGGGCGAGTCGCGCTTGATTCCGGGATTGCCGTAGTTGCAAAAAGAAGTGGTTTTGTCGAATATGTTGATTCTGGAAAGATCATTATTCGTCATGAAGGTGAGGATGGAGGTAGTGAGTTTGGTATCGACAGCTATCCTTTGGCGAAATTCATGCGTTCCAATCAGAATACCTGTTTTAACCATATTCCTCTGGTCAAAAGTGGTACTTTTGTAGAAGCCGGAGAGATCCTGGCAGATGGACCTTCAATGGATCATGGCGAGCTTGCTCTGGGCCAGAATGTCAAGGTCGCTTTTATGCCTTGGGGTGGTTATAATTTTGAAGATTCAATCCTGATAAATGAAAGGCTTATCAAGGAAGATAAATTTACCTCTGTTCATATTGAAGTCTGCGAGGTTGTGGCTCGGGATACCAAATTAGGGCCCGAAGAGATCACCCGTGATATTCCCAATGTTGGTGACGAGGGTCTCTCCCACCTTGATCAGGACGGCGTTGTACATATCGGTGCTCATGTTAGTCCCGGAGATATTCTGGTAGGGAAAATCACCCCGAAAGGGGAGACCCAGCTTTCACCGGAAGAGAAACTTTTACGTGCCATCTTTGGTGAAAAGGCCGGTGAGGTCAGAGATACCTCGCTACGTGTATCACCCGGCATAAAAGGCGTGGTTATTAATACTAAAACCTTCTCTCGTAAAGGATATGGGGGTGAAGGTGGTGCTGATGAACGGGAACGGGATATCAAAGGCGTCAAGCGTGAAGCCGATGAAGAGCTCTATTTCATCCGACGCAGTGTGACAGCTAAGGTTCGTGAGTTGTTGCTTGACCAGGTTCTTGAAACCGATCTGAAGGGAGGCAAAGGAGCTGTTGTCTTAAAGGCCGGGTGTAAGCTTAATAGTGATGATGTTGCCAAAATAACCTTGAAAATGTGTAGTAATCTGGTGTTGCGCGAGGCCCCTGAAATTGAGGTGAAGGTTGCCGGACTTCTTACTTACATGGATCAGAATATCGAGCGCGTAGAGGCCTCTATCGAAGAGAAGATTGAAACTCTGCGACGCGGCGATGAGTTGCAACCCGGCGTCAACCAGATGGTAAAAATATATATCGCTATCAAGCGCAAATTGTCGGTCGGTGATAAGATGTCGGGACGACATGGTAATAAAGGTGTACTCTCCCGTATTGTGCCTGAAGAGGATATGCCCTATCTGGCCGATGGCTCGACCGTGGATATCGTTCTTAATCCGCTGGGGGTTCCCTCGCGCATGAACGTCGGACAGGTACTGGAGACTCATCTTGGATGGGCCGCCCAGAGTCTGGGTCGACAGATTGAAGAGATGATTGAAGCTGAGTATGGGCCTGAGTCTTTGCGCGAAAAGCTTAATCAAGTTTTTACCCATGATCAGGGTTCTCTGGACTGGTTGGCCGCAGCAACAGACGATGAAGTTCGCGAACAGGCGGGTAAATTATCTGCTTATGTACCGATGGCGACGCCGGTATTTGATGGTGTCGGTGAGGAACGCATCAAGGAATGTCTTGAAAATGCCGGACTCCCGCGTAGCGGCCAGGTGACGCTTTATGACGGTCGTACCGGGGAGCCTTTTGAGCGTCCCGTAACCGTAGGTTATATGTACATTCTCAAACTTCATCATCTGGTTGATGATAAGATGCATGCCCGTTCGATTGGACCTTACTCGTTAGTAACCCAGCAGCCTTTGGGCGGTAAGGCTCAGTTTGGAGGCCAGCGTCTCGGGGAGATGGAGGTTTGGGCCCTAGAAGCCTATGGTGCTGCTTATACCCTGCAGGAGTTTCTGACGGTTAAATCAGATGATGTTGCTGGTCGGACAAGGATGTATGAAGCAATTGTCAAAGGTAAGCAGACCTTGGAGTCGGGCTTGCCTGAATCCTTCAATGTCTTGATTAAGGAACTCCAGAGTCTCTGTCTGGATGTTGAGTTGTCGGAGGAGAAGTCATGAGAGATGTCTTAAGTTTTTTTCAGAAACCCAAAGATGCCTTGAAGTTCAGTTCCCTGCAGATCAAACTGGCGTCGCCGGAAAAGATTCGCAGTTGGTCCTTTGGTGAGGTGAAAAAACCGGAGACTGTTAATTACCGTACGTTCAAACCGGAACGGGATGGTCTCTTCTGCGCCAAAATATTTGGTCCGGTAAAAGATTTTGAGTGTAACTGCGGCAAATATAAACGCATGAAACACAGAGGTATAGTCTGTGAAAAATGTGGAGTTGAGGTTATTCAGTCGAAGGTCAGGCGGGTACGCATGGCCCACATTGAGCTCGCCTCTCCGGTAGCCCATATCTGGTTTCTAAAAAGTTTGCCAAGCCGAATTGCCCTGCTGCTTGATAAAACCTTAAAGGATGTAGAGCGTATTCTCTATTTTGAGAACTATGTTGTTCTAAATGCCGGTGATGCTGATGAGCTTGTCGAGGGGCAGCTGGTTTCAGAGGATGAGTATCTGCTCCTTGAAGAAAAGTATGGTGACAGCATTCGTTGCGGAATTGGTGCCGAAGCGGTTAAAGAGATGCTGCAAAAGATTGATCTTGAAAGCGAGCGCCTTAAACTGCGTCAGGATATGGTGGAGACCGGCTCTGAAGCCAAAAAGAAGAAGATCGCCAAGCGCCTCAAAATAATCGATGATTTTCGTAAATCGGGAAATTTGCCGGAGTGGATGATTATGGATGTAATTCCGGTTTTACCGCCTGATTTGCGTCCTCTGGTTCCCCTTGATGGTGGCCGTTTCGCGACCTCCGATCTTAATGATCTCTATCGCCGGGTTATCAATCGCAATAACCGCCTCAAAAGATTGATTGAACTTAAAGCGCCCTGGATTATTATCTGTAATGAGAAGAGGATGCTGCAGGAGTCGGTTGACGCCCTGTTTGACAATGGTCGAAGAGGGCGCGCAATCAGCGGAGCCAATAAACGCCCCCTAAAATCTTTAAGCGATATGCTGAAAGGTAAGCAGGGCCGTTTTCGTCAGAACCTTCTGGGTAAACGGGTCGATTACTCAGGCCGTTCAGTGATTGTTGTCGGGCCCGAGCTGCGTCTGCATCAGTGTGGTTTACCCAAGAAGATGGCGCTTGAACTCTTTAAGCCTTTTATCTACAATAAATTGCTTGATCGTGGTCATGTGACAACTATAAAAAGTGCCAAGAAGATGGTGGAGCAGGAGAAGTCAGAGGTATGGGATCTTTTAGAAGAGGTCATTACCGAGCACCCGGTTCTTCTAAACCGGGCTCCGACCTTGCATCGCCTTGGTATCCAGGCTTTTGAACCGGTTTTAACGGAAGGCAAGGCGATTCGTTTGCACCCTCTGGTTTGTAGTGCCTATAATGCTGATTTTGACGGCGATCAGATGGCCGTACATGTGCCCTTGACAATTGAGGCCCAAACTGAAGCCCGGGTTTTGATGATGTCCACTAATAATATTCTCTCGCCGGCCAATGGCCGTCCGGTGATTATTCCGACCCAGGATATTGTCTTAGGTATCTACTGGCTGACCAGGGACCGGCCTTTTGCACCCGGTACGGGAACCCTTTACAGCTCGCCGGATGAAGTGCGGATCGCCTATGATGCCGGATGTGTTGATCTGCAGGCTGTTATTAAAGTGGTGATTGATGGCCAACTGACTGAGACTACAGTCGGTAGAGTTATTTTACAAGAAATTGTTCCATCCGAGATACCGTTCTCTTCCTATAACGAAACCTTGACCAAAAAGAGCATTTCTCAGCTTTTTGAGAAGATATATCTCAAAGCCGGCGACAAAAAATCGGTTATCTTTGCCGACCAGATCAAGGATCTGGGCTACAAGATTGCAACTCAGGCATCAATTTCCATTGGAATTGATGACCTGGAGATTCCGGAGTCTAAAAACGCACTTATAGATGATGCGAACGATAAGGTTCAAGAGATCGAGCGTCAGATCAATAACGGTCTGATTACCTCCGGTGAACGTTACAATAAACTGGTTGACATCTGGTCCAAGACCACCGATCTGGTGGCCAATGAGATGATGGCCACCATCAGTAAAGAGATAGTTGAGGATGAGTCATCTCAACCGCATGAGGTTAAATCTTTTAACTCGGTCTATATGATGGCCGATTCCGGCGCCCGTGGCAGTCAGCAGCAGATTCGACAGTTGGCCGGGATGCGTGGGCTGATGGCTAAACCTTCCGGCGAGATCATCGAAAACCCCATTATCGCCAATTTTCGAGAAGGACTCAACGTTCTTCAGTATTTTGTTTCGACCCATGGAGCCCGTAAAGGTCTGGCCGATACGGCTTTGAAAACCGCTAATTCAGGTTATCTGACCCGGCGTCTGGTTGATGTTGCTCAAGATGCAGTAGTCACGGAAATTGATTGCGGTACCCTTGACGGTATCTATGTGACCCCGTTGACTGAAGGTGGTGAAGTCATTGAAAGTGTCGCGGCCCGTGTTCTTGGACGAGTGGCCCAGGATGATGTTGTCTCCCCGATCACAGGTGAGATTATTGTCGAAGCCGATCAGGAGATTACTGAAGATCTGGCTGAGCAGATCGATGTTTCAGGCATCGATCGGATACGGATTCGCTCAGTTTTGACCTGTCAGTCCAAACAAGGCATCTGCGCCTATTGCTATGGTCGTGATCTGGCCCGAGGGCGGGTCGTTAACATAGGTGAGTCAGTTGGGGTTATCGCGGCCCAGTCGATCGGTGAGCCCGGTACTCAGTTGACGATGCGGACATTCCATATTGGTGGCACCGCCTCAAGTGCGGTTGAGCAATCCTCACTGGAGGCCAAGTTGGGCGGTCAGATTCAGTTTATCAAACTCGATACGGTTCGCAATCGTGATGGAAAACTGGTGGCCATGAACCGTAACGGTGAGATTGCGGTGGTTGATGAGAAGGGTAATATTAAAGAACGTAACAAGATTGTTTTCGGTGCTATTTTGCATGTCGAAGAAGGGATGGAAATCAAGCCCGGACAACTCCTTGCTGAGTGGGATCCCTTCTCCATTCCAACCCTGACTGCGGTCAGTGGTAAAGTTAAATATGGAGACCTGATTGAAGGTGTAACTTTTACCGAGCAGGTTGACCAACAGACCCGGATGTCAAGGCGAGTAGTGACCGAAACCAGAAACGCTGATTTGCGGCCCCGGCTCTCTATCAAAGACGAGAAAAATCGTACTATGAAAGTTGGTGATCGTGGTGAGGCGCGTTATAACTTCTCTCCTGGGATCCATGTTATGGTTGCTGATGGTGAAGAGGTTCTGGCCGGTGATATCGTGGCGACCAAACCCCGTGATACAACAAAAACCAAGGATATTACTGGTGGTTTGCCCCGGGTTGCGGAGCTTTTTGAGGCTCGTAAGCCCAAAGAGATTGCGGTTATTGCCGAGATCGAAGGCATCGTTTCTCTGGGTAGAATTGTCAAAGGTAAACAGAAGGTCATCATTACTCCGGAGATTGGAGAGCCGATCGAACATCAGATCCCCAAAGGGAAATATTTGATTGTTCATGAAGGTGATATTGTAGCAGCCGGCGAGCCTCTGGTTGATGGTTCCATTGATCCTCACGATATTTTGCGGGTTCTCGGAATTAAAGAATTGGCCAAATATATTGTTAACGAAGTCCAGGAGGTCTATCGACTTCAGGGGGTTGGTATCAATGATAAACATATCGAGGTTATAGTTCGCCAGATGTTGCGGCGTATTAAGGTTGTAGAATCCGGTGAAACTGTCTTTTTGGTTGATGAGACAGTTGAAAAACAAGTCTTTGAAGAGGAGAATCGCAAAGCGGTGGCTGAGGGTTTGGAGCCTGCTGTTGGTGAACCTCTCTTTCTGGGTATCACCAAGGCGTCCTTGAGTACTGATAGCTTTATCTCGGCTGCGTCATTTCAAGAAACTACGAAGGTCTTGACTCAGGCCAGTGTGGCCGGCAAGGTCGACAATCTGCTCGGCCTTAAAGAAAATGTTATTATGGGTCGTCTGATACCGGCGGGATCGGGGCAACGTTGTTATCGTAATCTTAATGTTGGCATGAGTGATGAGGATCGGCTCTCCATTAAAGAAGCAATGGCTGCTGACGCCGAAGCTGAGGAAGCGGTGTCGTTACTGCATGATGGGGTTCCATTGGTTATTGCAGAAGAAAAAGCTGCTTCTGACCCTGCGCCTGATGGAGCTGTATAGCGGGCATCCAGGGGCAAATCAGTCTCTTTTTGGGGATTAACTCAAGACCGGCGCCTCTTTCGGCGCGGACTATTACTAAAAGAAGGTTTATATAATGGCATTAGATGAAGTAATTATTACCCGGGCAATAGTTGACCGTTATCACGAAAAACTTGTTAATCATCTAGATAATGATGTCATCATCGTTGGGGGGGGGCCGGCCGGTC
>JANTGZ010000071.1 GCA_024762675.1 Thermodesulfobacteriota bacterium
TTCTTCAAAACCGTCCAGGCTGATCCTCGTCTTGCCAGCCCGGGACTTTTCGTCTATACTCTGGCAACCAGTTTTTTAGGGGAAGCGGCCTTACGTTTTAAAATTACCGGCACCAGCCTGGCCTTGATTGAGGCGCAACCCTCCGGTGCCCAAGCCCTGCGGATCGGCTTAGAGCAACTCGCGTACGGTGATGAAGAGGTTGTGGTGGCAGGGATCTGCAACCTCTTCAAAAACCAGAACAGTGGGGCCCCCTTTTTTTCTGGAGCCCTCTTTCTCGTTTTGGAAAAAGAGCAGATGCAACAGAGTGACTTGCATAATGTAATAAGTTTCAAACCCCAGGAGAGCAACTTTCATTGCAACGGGAAAACCTGTTCAGATATTTTATCGCTGCTCAAATTGATTTGTAAAAATACCACCCCTAACCCGACATAAGCCACGAAATACACGAAAAGCAAGAATTTTTTGTGTACTTTCGTGGCTAAAAAAATTTGCCATTTTAATATCAAATGCAATCAACAAGGTTTACCACATATGAAAATGAGACTGATCTACCCGCGCTGGCCGAAACTGAAACAACAGACCGAGTTCCACCTGCCGCCGCACGGTCCGGTAGTTTTCTCCGCAACCGTTCCCGAAGAGGTTGACCTCAAATTTACCGACGACAATCTTGAAGAGGTTGATTTAAACGAAAAAGCCGACCTCATAGCCCTTTCAGTGATGCTCACCTGCCAGCTACCAAGAGCTTTTGCAATTGCGGATCATTTTCGAGAACAAGGGATACCGGTTCTCTTTGGCGGGATTGCGACAATGCTCCATGCCGAAGAGGTTAAAGAGCATGCCGACAGCATTTTTCTAGGCGAAGCTGAAGGACGCTTCGGAAAAGTTATTGAAGATTTTCAGGCGGGTCAGCTCAAACCAATTTACGACTATCTCCACAACCACCCCGACATTGAACTCGTCGGACCGGCCCGTCGCGAGATTTTAAACCGTGAACTCTATAACTATCGCGGCGTCCAGATGCTCGACCTTGTGCACGCTTCACGGGGCTGTAAATTCAACTGCTTCCCCTGCAGTACCGCCTATCTCGGCGGTCGCCAGTTCCGGCCCCGGCCCGTCGCTAAAGTAATCGCCGAGATGGAAGCGATCCCCAACAATCGCCTTTTCATTGTCGATAATTCCCTGGCCCAGGATCGCGACTGGCTGATTGAACTTTTCACGGCCATGAAACCTCTCAAAAAGAAGTGGGTATCACATCCGATTTTAGATGATGAGGAGGTTGTCCGCTTAGCTGCTGAAGCCGGCTGCTGGTACGTCTATCAGGCGATAATCGACACCTCCCCGGTAATCGCCGGACGCATCAAACGCCTCCAGGAACACGGAATCGGCGTCGAAGGCACGATTCTTTTAGGAACCGATGATCAGGATGAAGAGTATATAAAAAGACTGGTCGATTTCCTCATGGGCATCAGCCTGGATGTTGCTGAGTTCACTATCCTTACCCCCTTTCCTCATACCCCGTTACGCAAACAACTGGTCAAAGAGAAGCGGGTCCTGCACAACAACTGGATCGATTACACCACCGACAAGGTTGTCTACCAACCCAAACAGATGACGCCGGCCAAACTTGAAGAGCTCTTCCACTACGCCTGGGACACCTTCTACGCCGACGGCGGCTACCAGATCAAAATGGGGGCCCTCTTTAAAAAAATTATCGCCCGAGAGATGGCTGACGGCACCTACAAACGTTACGACCCCAAAAAATCCCGTAACTTTAAACCTCACCATACAGCCAACCCATGAGCCGAGTTCTGCTGATCTCAACCAACCGAGCCACCGCTCCCTACGTCGTCTATCCCCTGGGAATGGCGGTTGTCGCCGGGGCCCTGAACAAAACCGGCCACGAGGTGAAACAGTTTGATCTGCTGGCTGCGGAAAATGACGAACGAGACCCGGAAAACGAGCTGAAAAATAAGCTGTCTCTGGAAAAAACAATTCGGGAATGCAACCCCGACTTTATCTGCCTCTCACTGCGCAACATTGATAATACCGACTCTCTCAGCGGCGATGACGGCTGGTATCTGGAGGAGGCCCGGAAAACGGTAAATTCCATCCGCAGTCTGACTAAAGTACCACTTATTGTTGGCGGACCAGCTTTTTCGCTGATGCCGGAGGCCATCTTAGACTATCTCAAAGCTGATTACGGGATTATCGGCGAAGGAGAAGAGGCCCTCCCCCAACTGCTCACTAAACTAACTGGAGGCGTATCACTGCCGCCCATTGTTAAGGGTTCCCGCCCCCTTGATGGTGAGGAATTTGCAACCCCGCAATTTCATCCCGAACTGCTTGATTTTTACCAGGCCCGTAGCGGCATGGCCAACCTTCAAAGTAAACGCGGCTGCCCACATCGCTGCAGCTACTGCACCTACCCTGAACTCGAAGGCCGAGCTTTCCGCAGGAGGCCGGCAACTGCGGTGGTTGATGATATCGAACGTCTCAAAAAAGATCATGGAATTGAAACCCTCTTCTTTGTCGATTCCGTTTTCAATGAAAACTGTGGACACCACCTCGCTATATCCGAAGAGTTATTACGCCGCTCACTTAAAATCAAGTGGAGCGCCTTTTTCCGCCCCTCAGACCTTGACATCAAAGATCTCAAGCTGATGCAGCAGGCCGGTCTCTTTGCCCTTGAACTGGGCAGCGATGCCCTGACCGATAAGACCCTTAAAGGACTCGGCAAAGGTTTCTCTGTTGCCGACATCCGCGCCACCCATAAAGCCTGCTTGAGTTTAAATCTGCCGGCCGCCCACTATGTCATCTTTGGAGGCCCCGAAGAGACCCCCAAGACCCTCAAAGAGGGCCTTGAAAATTTTGATCACCTCGCCGGCGGGGTGATCTTTGCTTTTTCCGGCCTCCGCATCCTGCCGGGCACCCAACTCTACCAGCGAGCCATAAAGGAGAAGATCATCTCCCCGACAACCTCTCTGCTGCGCCCGACCTACTATTTCTCTCCCGACATCGACCCTGAAACCATGAACATAGCCATCACAAATGCCTGCCAGGGCCATCGAGAGCGACTTTTTCCACCATCTGAAGCTCTAGAAAGGATGGCCGTCATGCGACGCTTCGGCTTCAAAGGACTGCTCTGGGATCAGCTGATAAAACAAGCTTGACAGGCTTCGCCTCTAGTGCTAAGAAAAACTACACAATGAACACTTTATTCAAACTTGATTCAAGCGGGTTTGTCGTGCCGACAACTCCCCATCGACTCATATCCTCCCCACTTCTGCCTACTCAGTTTACGAAAGTGAGAGCAACCGACTAGAACCAGACCATCAGAGACACTCGTCTGGTTGAATCTGAGCCTTACAACCTATTTTCTCCTGGCCACAAGCCGACAATGACTTATATTGTCCGGGTTGCTTGGTTTCCGTGCGACCCTATAATTCACCAGTAGTCAATAAGGATTTGAGATTTTTATTTTATTGAAATTAGCTTTTGATATTGCGGTTTTCACTCTAATTTTATAACTTTATAAGAGGAGCAAAATCATGAAACAATGTCTCAATTTCAAAAAGATGACGGTTGTCCTGTCGGTCATGTTGATGGTGGTCAGTTTATTCTCGGCCAAAATAGAGGCCGCCGATTCAGCCTACATGTCTCACTTGACTGGTGGATTTGCTGACTGGGAAGATTTTCTACAGGTTGACAATACCAGCCTGACAAACGAGACCTTTACGCTGATCTTGTACGATGCCGAAGGAATGGAAATTTACAACAATGATTTTGAGGTGGAAGCCGGAGATGAGTTGGTAGTGGATATTAAATCTTTGGGAGGCACAGCCACCTCGGGAGAGGTATCATACAACTCAAACTTGCTCAACTTCCGCCTCTCTTTTTACAATTCAACAGGAGGCGGCGTTGCAGAGTTCCGCTTGCCGGAAACACTCTCTTCAACCTTGAGTTTCTTTTTCAGCGAAGTAGGGAATATGGTGGTAGCCTGGAAAGGTATAGCCTTGACCAATTATAGTGACAAAACCGTAGCCGGGAAAATTTTCGCCTACGGTGACGGCGCCCTACTGGGCACGGCTGACATCTCAATTCCAGCACTTTCCAAACTTTCCGGGCTCCACAATGCCTGGTTCCCGACTATACCGATCTCCCAGGTTAAAAGATTTTTTATCGAATGCGATGCGGCGGAGCTGGCCGGCATCACTATCTCCGGCAACAGTGACAGTTCGAAAATGCTGTTTACCGCCGCGGTCCCAATTCCCAGCGATTTCACTGGAACCTGGACTGGAACTGCAACCAGCACTGTCGACGGCGACGTCAGCCAGACCACTCTGGAACTGACTCAAATAGGGAATCAAATTTCCGGCACCGCCAACTCCAACGAGACCGAGCAGTGCAGTGACATTCCGATAACAGGTACGGTCAAAGGCAATGTCGCCACTCTCTCTTTCGAAACCTGGTGTATGGGGGCCAAACTTGAACTGGAGTATACCGAGGGACAGAAAATGGCTGATACATTCTCGGGATCCTTTAAAATATACGCTAATGACAACCTCAACGACCAAGGAAATTTTACCTTAACGCGACCATAATCCTTCACCCCTACTTCAACATGTAAAAGTCATCTAAAGCCGACATAAAAGAGCCCACCCATAGTTTGGGCGGGCTCTTAGGGTTGTAATTTTGCCGGATTTTCATGAACACATGGGTAAAATCATTAATCCTTGACCAATGAAAATGTTCCCGAATCATAAAACCGCCCGTCAACATTTTGCTGATAAGTACCATAAATGGTATTTCTTATCTTACTACCCTGCGTAAAAGCCAGGGTCGCGATATGTCCATCACAATTATAAGTTGCATTAATGGCAATCAAATTTTCCGTTACCGTCCCGGTCACCGGCACCTTTCTGACATCACCACAATCTGTATCATCAACATCAGCTGTACCAACCACCTGACTACCGGTCTGGACCAGGTAGGCAATCATATCACCAGAATATCCGGGTTCATCACTGACCCACTCACCCCGCCAGGTTCCGGTAAAATCACCGACAACGTCACCCGGCGAAAAACTCTCAAATGGTACCGCTGCAGTAAACAGCATTTTTGAGCTTGTAAGATCACTGGTGATCACAATCCCACCCATGGTTGCTACCGAAGAAACCGCTATAATTTTTTTGACTTGATTCATAGCAAGAGCCGGAAACCAGGCCGTATGAAAGCCGGAAATCTTACGATAAGGAGAGATAGTGATATCAGCAGTGCTCCCCAAAACCTGCCCCCCGCCTACCGCATAAAGTTTAACGGTAGCACTGGTTGCTCCATGATTGGTTAAAGCAATCCCCTTCCAGGCCGTAACACTTTCAAAATCACTGAAGAAAAACCCTAGAACAGAGCCCTGATTACCCGTAAGCCGAAATTCGGCCACCCCACCACCAGTATTATTGACATATGAGAGGCGAAAATTCAGGGTATCACCGGTATATGAAACCTTGCCTGAATGGGCTGTACTATTCAATTGTTTGAGGTTAATTACCGACTCGCCTAACGCTGATACAGAATGAGATCCGCTATACACTGAGGTTCCGTCATCATTGTAAAGGGTAACGGTCACGGTAGCCGACAGCAAACCGGTATTGTCGACCGTCAGAAAATCCCCCCAATCGGCGAAACCTCCAGTTAAGTGAGGCATATATACCTCATCCGCTGCCGCCACTGAAACACTCATTATCAGAACAGCCAATACGATTCCCACAACCACACGCAACTGTTTCATCTCTCCCTCCTTTTCAGGTTATGCTTTTTAACTCTTTACAAAAAGAGTATACCTTGTTTATGCCGCATATTCAACACCCCTGTACAAACTTTGATGGATTCGTCAAAAGTCACATAATCAAAGTTTTTTTCTTGACATAAATTGATACAATACTATACGCAACAGCATCAAAAAAATACAACTAGCAACAAACAGACCATAAAGTAAAGGTATAACGCTGTATTTACCAGATGAGAAGATTATGGAAAAAATAATTTTGGGCAAAACCGGCATCGAAGTCAGTGAACTCTGTTTCGGGGCTCTGCCGATGGGGCCTTTACAGAAGAATCTCCCGGCTGATGAGAGTGCTGAAATCATCCTGCGGGCTCTTAATGGCGGGGTTAATTTTATCGACACGGCCGAACTCTACCGGACCTACGAACCGATCCGCCTGGCGTTAAAAAAGGCTCCCTACCGGCCAATCATTGTCAGCAAATCATTGGCCTCAGATTATGTCGGGATGCGAAAAGCGGTGGAAGATGGGTTAGCCGCGCTGGAGATTGACTATATCGACATCTTTCATCTCCATGCCGCCCGGGTTCCGGAAGATGAAAATGTTTTCGAGAAGCGTTCAGGAGCTTGGCGGGCACTTCTTGACTGCAAAAAAGAGGGGCTTATCAAGGCTGCCGGAATCAGCACCCATTCAGTGCCCACCGTCCGCCTGGCGGCTGGAATTGATGAAGTTGATATCGTCTTTCCAATCATCAACAAAAGCGGCACCGGGATTCTCTACGGCACGGTCGGCGAGATGGAGGAGGCGATAAAACTCTGTATAGCTCGAGATAAAGGGGTCTACTTCATGAAGGCCTTAGGCGGCGGCTGTCTCGTCAAAGAGTATCATGAAGCCGTAAGTTATGTCCGCAAAATCAGTCGGGTACCGATCGCCATGGGTATGGTGAGTCAGGCTGAAGTCGACTACAACCTGGCCTACTTCAAGGCCGCCCCTGAAGAAATTGCCAACCTTCCGGAACTGATTTTCGAAGAAAAATGTTTCCAGATAGTCGATTTTCTCTGTATAGATTGCGGTAGCTGTATCGAAGCCTGCCCCAATCACGCCATTGCCAAAGAGTCGGAAGAGATAAAACCGAAGATCAACCCCGACCTCTGCCTACGTTGCGGCTATTGTGTCGGGTACTGTCCCCAGTTCGCCATTCGCATGATCTGACGACAAAGAGAAGGCTTCATCTTCTTCGTTACTCTGCGGTTTTCGTCACTGCGGCGTACTATCTGTACGCCTCATTCCTCAAACCTTGAGTGCCTAAAATCTAAAGCCTTCTCTTTGCCGTCAGACAGCGCTAGATTTGTGCGACCTGTTTCGGCTGGGGTCATTTCTTGACTCTGGCGTATCGAGATAAACGAACAAGCCGAAAAGTCACCAGCAGCCATTGTCAAGATGTGACCCCATTTATGAGAGCGAAGCAAAGGTCAACGCTATTAGCTATAGTTTTATAATGGCTATCTGAATAGCAAAAATATTTCTACCTTGAAAAGGAATAAACCATGAAAAAAATTGCGGTTTTGGCCGGGGATGGAATTGGGCCGGAAGTTATGCGGGAAGCAATTAAGGTACTTGATGCGGTTCAGAAAAAGTTCTCGTTTGAGCTTGATTATAATTTCGCCGATGTCGGCGGCTGTGCGATCGACAATCAGGGTTCGGCGCTGCCGAAAGACACCTTGAAACTCTGTGAGGAGAGTGATGCGATCCTCTTTGGCTCGGTCGGGGGGCCACAATGGGAAAATCTGCCGCCGGCTGCACAGCCGGAGCGGGCCGCACTTCTGCCATTACGCAAACATTTTGATCTTTTCTGTAATTTTCGCCCGGCCCGGGTCTATCCCTCCCTGGTAGAGGCCTGCCCGTTAAGAGCTGATATCGTCAAAGAGGGCTTTGATATCCTCTGCGTACGTGAATTGACCAGTGGCATATATTTTGGACAACCCAAAGGCCGCGAAGGCGATGGAGAAGATGAAAAAGCTTTCGATACAATGGTCTATAGCAGAGGTGAAATCGAACGGATTGCTCATCTCGCCTTTGCCGCCGCCCGCAAGCGGCAAAACAAGGTTACCTCCATCGACAAGGCCAACGTCTTAACCACTATGGTTTTATGGCGTGAAGTCGTAATCGAAGTAGCCAAAGAGTATCCCGAAGTAACCTTAAACCACCTCTACATCGACAACGCAACCATGCAGCTGGTTCGAGATCCTCACCAGTTTGATGTCATGCTCTGCGGTAATATGTTCGGAGATATTATCTCCGATGAGGCCGCCATGCTGACCGGCTCAATGGGCCTTCTAGCTTCGGCCAGTCTCAACCGGAACAACTTCGGCCTCTTTGAGCCCGCCGGTGGATCGGCCCCCGATATCGCCGGGAAAGGCATCGCCAACCCGATCGCCCAGATCCTTTCCGCCGCCATGATGCTGCGCTACAGTTTCTCCTTAGATAAAGCCGCCGACGCCATCGATAAGGCTGTTGCCAACACCCTTAAAGATGGCATTTACACCCGAGATATCGCTGTAGACCCGGACAACGTTGTTAATACGACAGAGATGGGCGACGCTATTTCAAGACGGATTTAAACGTTAAGTTACAGCGGATAGCGGCAAACATCGCTTCGCCCACTTCGAAGGGGACAGAGCTCAGCCCGGCTCGGGCTAAAGCCCTGCCTGGAGGTCTGTCCCCGTATCGAGACAGTTTGAATACGATGTCTGAATAGTTGCAAAATAATTTAAATATGATGTTTTTTTACCTGTTTCAATGATTCGATAACTTTGCTCGCCTCAGTTTTACTGTAACTGTCGATATCGGTTTTGTGGTAATATTTGTGCAGAAAATTGTTGAAATGGCTGCGGCTCCAGCCCAGGTCTTCGATCAGGTGCATAATATAGAGTTTCTGGCGAATCGTCAGCCCTTCGGGATTGATAAGATAGTGGCGGCTTTTGGCGAAATCACGCATCAACCGACGAAAGCTAATCTCATCAAGCTCTTTGGCTGAACGTACCCCGCATGATTTTTCGAGAAAATCGCGATACTCATCGTCTGACAAACCCAACTCCCGCTTAACGATATGGATAACGGCCAGTTTTTTATGGTCTAGCACGATCACTCCTTTCAGCCGCTAAATGGGCGAAAAATGGCGCATGATTGGATGTGAATGAGGGTGGATCTCGTTTAATGATCGGAGATATGGCCGGATGACGTTTAAACTCCTGATCAAGAAAGCGCCGCACCTCCTGGCGTTGCCAGCCGCGCGGATGGACAAAATCGCCATACAAAGAGAGATCTCCTGAGTAAAAATCACGCACTTCAAGCTCTTTACTTTCGGGGCTGTATAGCGGCAGGTTAAAAATCGCGAGATTGAGAAAAGTTACCGCCTTACTCTGTTTAACCATAAAATCAAGTGTCCTCCGGGCTTCAAGCAAAGATTCACTCGGAGTTCCGAACAGGAGATAGACATAGGTCGCAATCCCGACTTGCTGAAGATTGTTTAACACCGTCGCAACCTGCTCCAAAGAGATGCCCTTCTGCATCGCCTGCAAAACTTTAGGGTCACCCGACTCAATCCCCAATTTCAACATCACACAGCCCGCCTGCCGCAATCTAAAGCAAAAATCGAGGTCGCAAAGATCATCGCTGATACGGGCAAAACCGTACCACGGCACCCCCGGCGGTTGCTTGATTAAGGCCCTGAAAAGAGCCGGGCAAATCGCATTATCAAGAAAGTGAATAAGCCTGGGTTGCATGGTTTGAACGAGTTTTTCAAGCTCATTAACAACAGTTTGCGGTGCGATCTGTCGATAACGGTTGCCCTCCGCCTTTTCCGGACAGAATGAACAACGATTCCAGTAGCAGCCGGATGATGCAGCATAAGGCAGAATAACACCTGGGGCCAGATAGCTGTAACCGGAAAAATCGGCATAATCGGGCAACGCTTGTTCGCATTTTGGATCATTATCCAACCCCTCTCGCAGCAACAATTTTAACAGACCTCTTTCACCCGGTCCGGCGATCAGATGATCAATCAGGCCGGCAAAAGGGTTGCAGCAACCCGGTGTTTCATCTTTTGCCTGGCTCAACCATGAAGTCACCAGCCCGCCGCCGACGACTACGGAAATTTCCGGATAGCGCTGCCGGCAAAATCCGATCATCGCAAATGTAGTAAGTGCCTGGCTCAAATAGTTTAAGGAAAAACCGATAAAAGAGGGCTCTGAGACCTCAACCAGCTGCACCAATCTTTGACTGAAAAAGGGAAAAAAGATATTCTCCTGGGGTCGTTCGGCGGCAGCCAGCAGATCCTGGCTCCGCAGCGGAGAGAGCGACTCATCCTGATAGTTAACCAGAGAGAGGCCGACACCATTTTTTCTGCCCACCTTCTCCAGTACCCGGTTGACATCGGCCAGCGCCCGTTTGTAACGATCAAAATTTTGATAGAGACGGGGATCACCAAGGGCTGCAAGGTTTTTATCAACATGGCGCAGCGCCCGGCGACTCCAGGTATCATCAACCGGCAAAGGCTGTCCCAGCAAAAATCGCAAACCTTCAATATTGAGGTCGGCAACCCTACAGGCAGCCCCATGACGGCGCAAAGCTCCGGCAAGTTTCGCAATCCCGGCCGGAGCTTCACAAGCTTTGGCAACCGGTGGATAAATCAAGAGAATTTCTGACATAACCGCACCTATATCGACTCTGCCTCCTGAATGCAATCTGAAAAGAGATCACCACCATTTCGAACAGTAGAACATCCGGCAAAACCGCCATAAAACCGTTGCAAGATCAAGGACGGTATGATACTTTTCTCCTGAAAGAAGAGCCTTCCACCCAATAAGCTAACCATTGAAATAAAAAAGGCCGGGCCTGAAACCCGGCCTTTTAAACTGAAATTATGAAACACCTTGATCAACGACGAATTCTTCTTGTCCATCCCTTAGGCTATCAGGCTTCGGCGGCAAAAGCCGATATTGCCAGAAAAGCCAATCTGATGCCGCCTTTGGGCCTTGCCGGGATTGCCGCCTACCTCGAAGAGCGGGGTAAAAAGGCTGACATTCTGGATTGTTTCGCCTTTCCACTGACGGCTGAAAGGCGCTTAAAAACCTACCTTGAAATACTGAAACCGGCCTGGATCGGTTTCAGTTGTACAACCTCCAGCTTTCTTGATGGAGTCCGTCTTGCGGCCCTGGCCAAGGAGATTCTACCCGGCATTCGCACCCTTTGCGGCGGCCCCCACGTCTCAGCCTTGCGCGAAAATTTATTAGCTGACTACCCGGCCTTCGACTATTTTGTCGTCGGTGAAGGTGAAGAGACGCTCTTTGAACTTATGGAAGAACCAAAAAACGCCCCGACAACTCGCGGGCTGGCTCTCTGGAACGCGGCAGGCGAGGCTGAATTTTCGGGTTTTCGCGAAATCGGCTTAGAACTCGACAACCTCCCTTTCCCAGCCTACGAAAAGCTGATCGGTTTTCCCAAAACCTACCGGCTGCCGATCTTCAACTACCCTAAAGCCCCCAATACAAGCTGTATTTCGAGCCGGGGCTGCCCCTACTCCTGCAGCTATTGCGACCGCTCGGTTTTCCGCCGCAGTTTTCGTTATAACTCGGCCGCCTACCTCTACCGTCACCTTGAATATCTGAAAAACCGTTTCGGCATCCGCCATGTCAATTTCTATGACGACCAATTCACCTTCAACCGGGAGCGCGTGGAAGAGTTCTGCCAACTCCTGGATGCAAAGCCTCTGAATATGACGTTCAACTGCGCGGTTCGGGCCGAACATATTGATGCTAAAATGTTAACAATGATGAAAAAGGCGGGCTGCTGGATGATCAGCTTAGGGATCGAGAGTGGTGACGCCGAACTTTTAAGCCGTCATCGCCAGAAGGTCGACCTCGATTTTATGGCCGAACAGGTCCATCTGATAAAAAAGACCGGCATTCGCGTCAAGGGACTCTTCATGGTCGGGCTGCCGGGCGAAACCACAAGCAGCGTCAGGCGTTCAATCGCCTACCTGAAATCACTACCGATCGACGAGCTCAACGTCGCCAAATTCACGCCGTTCCCGGGTTCACCCCTTTACGAAAAGATCCACAAATTCGGACATTTCAACGAAGATTGGCCAAAAATGGACTGCATGAGTTTTCAATTTATCCCCAAAGGTATGACCTGTGAGGAACTGGAAAGACTATTTTTAGAATTTTACCAGACCCACTTCAAGCAACCCCGCATCCTCCTAAACTATCTGACCATGCTCAAACACTCACCCGATTCCTGGCTCCGTTTTGTTGCTAATCTGGGCTCATTTCTAAATTTCGCCCGCCACAGTAACAGCCGCATGCTGAAGTAAAAGTGCGTAATTTGACTTCATCTCAACAACAGAGTAATATTACTCAGGCATTGAGTAATATGTAAAGATTGCTATAATCTATGGGGTAAAAATGATTGAGTACCCTTTTCAACGCAAGGTGGTTGAGAATGTCTTAAACGGTTTAAACTTCGGAAATGGCTGAAGCGTTTTCTTTCAGCCTGGATCAGTGGCTCTATTTCGGCGGTTATCCCGGAGCTGCCGAACTTGTCGATAACGAAACCCAATGGGCCACATACGTAACTGATTCACTTATTGAAACCGTAATAACCAAGGATGTCCTACAGATGCAGACAGTCGCCAAACCGGCCTTACTGCGCCACCTCTGGGCCTTGGAGGTAAAGTCAGGAGGACCAGGAAAAACACCGGGACTAAGTAAATTCTGCCGCCTTTACCCGGAAGCTGAGCCCATGGTTATCGGCTCCGAAGGGACCCCCTTAGAGGGTTTTTTCACCTGCGATCTTCGCAATCTTTTATTGTAGCATTATCTCCCAAGTCCTCTCAGCGGCCCGGCAAGCTTTGTTATCCAATACGCTGAAGCCATCGCTGTCGTTAACTCGATGAAGGGTGAATTTAACGGCCTCTTCGGTCTTGAAAAGGATCAGGGTTTTAAAAGCGC
>JANTGZ010000072.1 GCA_024762675.1 Thermodesulfobacteriota bacterium
AGGTTTAAAATTTGAGTAATCAACTGGAAAGAGAAATTTTAAAGCGTCGGACATTCGGGATCATCAGCCATCCCGATGCCGGTAAGACCACCTTGACCGAGAAACTGTTGCTTTTTGGTGGCGCCATTCAGATGGCCGGGGCCGTGAAATCACGTAAAACCTCACGTCATGCGACCAGCGACTGGATGTCGATTGAACAGGAACGTGGTATTTCGGTAACTTCATCGGTGATGAAGTTTAACTATCGTGATTATGAGATTAATCTGCTCGATACTCCGGGGCATCAGGATTTTTCCGAAGATACTTATCGGGTGTTGACGGCGGTTGACAGCGCCTTGATGGTGATTGACAGTGCCAAAGGGGTGGAGCCGCAGACCGAAAAATTGATGGAGGTCTGTCGTATGCGTAATACGCCGATTATTACCTTCATTAACAAGATGGACCGTGATGGTCTCGAACCTCTTGATATCCTGGCTGATATCGAGGATAAACTGCAGGTCGAGTGCGCTCCGCTCTCATGGCCGATCGGGATGGGAAATTCTTTTAAAGGGGTCTATAACCTCTATCGCCAGAAACTGCACCTCTTTACGCCGGGCAAGGAGAGTCACCGGCAGGAGGGATTTGTTATCGAAGATCTTGAGGACCCGCAACTCGACGAACTTCTGGGGAAGCAGGCGGATGTTTTACGTGAAGATGTTGAGTTGATGGAGGGGGCGGCTAATCCCTTTGAACATAATGAATATCTCAAGGCGAGCCAAACCCCGGTTTTTTTCGGTAGTGCGATCAATAATTTCGGGGTTCGGGAAGTTCTTGATGCCTTTGTTGAGCTGGCCCCGGCCCCCGGCCCTCGGGCGGCCGTGAGCCGAATGGTCAAACCTGAAGAGACCGCTTTTTCCGGCTTTGCCTTCAAGATCCAGGCTAATATGGACCCCGCCCATCGTGACCGGATCGCTTTTTTCCGGATCTGTTCGGGTAAATTTACGCGTGGTATGAAAGCCCGCCATCATCGTCTCGGCAAGGATATAACGATTGCCAACGCCACCATCTTTATGGCCCAGGACCGCAGTAATGTCGAGGAGGCCTGGCCTGGTGACATTATTGGTATTCATAACCATGGTACGATCAAAATTGGTGATACCTTTACGACTAAAGAGGAACTTAAATTTACCGGGATCCCCAGTTTTGCTCCGGAACATTTTCGCCGGGTCGTGCTCAAAAATCCTCTTAAAAGCAAACAGCTCAGTAAAGGCCTGATCCAACTCTCGGAAGAGGGCGCGGTCCAGGTTTTCCGGCCGCTTATGGGTAGTGACTATATTCTCGGTGCGGTCGGCGTACTCCAGTTTGAAGTGACCATGGCCCGGCTCAAAGCCGAGTATGGGGTCGATGCAATCTACGAGGCGGCCGACTATAGTGCCGCCCGCTGGATTGAGTGTGCCGACTTAAAAGAGCTTGATCAATTTAAAAAGAAGAATGAAAATCAGCTCGCCTTGGACGCTGAAGGTCATCTGTCTCTACTGGCGCCAAGTGAATGGCGTTTAAATCGAATTATTGAACTAAACCCTGAAATTACCTTCAATAAAACCCGCGAACACCGCTGAAATCAGATTATTAGTACCTTGCAGGTTATTTTCTTGTTTTCTAACAAGAAAATGTTCTGATAAGAGTACTTGTTTGCGGGCCGTAAAGGTCGTGTTTGGGTTGCGGGGCTTATCCCCGCATTAGTATGCCGTTAGGGCTCAATATCTGTGAATGTAGTTGATAATTTATGCAGGATATTATGGGAAACGACATCAAATTAACGATTCTTGGTGATTTTGGCCCCTTTTCTAGAGAAGGCCGGTGCATTAGTTATGAAGTTGAGGTCGCCGGAGACAGCTATCTGGTTGATTGCGGGGCTCCGTTGTTTAAACAGCTTGGGGGGCATCGTTTAAAAGAGATCAAAGGTCTTTTTATCTCCCATTGTCATGACGACCATAAAAGGTGGTTTACCGATTTGGCTATATTTCATCGTTATGCCAGGGATATAGATCATAAACTCCTTCTCCATAGTACTGAAAGCATTAATGATGAGCTCAAGAAAACTTCGTCAGCGGCGTTGAACAATACCCTCTCAAATTGCCGTAAAAAGGTCGTTGGCGTTAAATATGAAGAGTATGTTGATTTCAATATGATTGGTCCTCGGCCCCTCTATAGAATCATCTCTAAAAACGAAGGTGAGGGGCGCTCGCGACTCTGTATAGTGGATCGCGAGATGAATATTGTCGGCCCGGATAAGGCCAAGGTAGTTATCAACCCGGATACCGGCAGATCAAGAATGCTTTTTAACGACCCACAATCAGGTGAGTGGGTTGATCCGGAACTTTTTTATACATTTTCTGATACTACCTTCTACGAAGATAATCAGAACGTTATCGTTGGCCATAATGGTTATACCATTGAGGTGATAAACGCCCCAGTCTGGCACGGTATACCCGGAGTTGGTTTAAGGATAAGATCTGGAGGGGAAACTCTGGTTTTCAGCTCGGACACGGTTAATGATACGGACTTATGGCAAGAGTTATATCAGGATAAATATGAGCAGAAGTTTACGGATTTAAGCTCGGCGGAATTTGCTTCTGCCAGTGTCATCTATGGGGATATAAACAATTATATTGAAAGGGCTTGGAGCCTGAAAAGATACCAGGATGCAATTTCCGTTTTTGCCGATGCCGCAGTGGTTCACGATGTGGCCATGTATAACAGTGTCGTTCACACTGACTATGAAAAGCTTAACAAAACATTACTCGACAAATCTCGTACCATTTTAGTCCACAGTCCCGACCGCATTACCTCTGAATGGACTTTATCGACCGCTGACAAGGAGTTTATCATCAGAAACAATACCTTCATGGAGAAGGTTGGCGATCAACTTATGCCTTTCAATGCCGATATCTATCATCGGGAGAACGGCCAATATTTTGTGGGCTATAAAAATGAAAAAGGCAGATATACGGTTTATGAAAAAGATGGAATTTTAAGTCTCTCCAATGCCTATAATTTCAACGGCAGACCCTATTTTAAAGTCGATCTCTATGAAGATATTGGCGGCCGCTATTATGAGAAACTGGATGATGAGAACTGTGTTTATCTAGCCCGGGAAGATGGCCGGGTGGAGCTGGTTCGTCAATCTGAAACCGGCAGCCAGGGCATATTGTTAGGAAAAGATGAAAGAGAGAGGCTGTTGGCTCTTAAAAGTTGATGCATTCGTAAAAAGTTAGGGTATAGCTTTTAAAAGCCGGGCAAAAAAACAGACTGCATGTTGGGTCGAATCAACCCGTACCCAGGCCCTAGTAAGTTTAAAGCGAAAGCTGCCGATGCTTTTTTCTGGATATAAATGGGCAAAGGTCGATTCCTGGGTGTTTCGTAAATTCATGATACCGTTTGCCGAAAGCATCATATTTTTCATAATTTGGCGAGCCCGTTCATCATCTTTTAAGTATCTGGCCAGATTATAGGCCGCTATAATTCCTTCACAGCGGGAAGCGTCATGATAGACGTGATCCCCGTAGTCATAGTAGAAGCCGCCGGGGTAGTCTGAATAAAGGGCATTTGCCTCATTATACATCTGACTCCAAATCCGGTCGCTATCGTTGAAAACAAAATCGATATAAGCTCTCTTTTTGAAACCTTTAACTTTTACCCACTCTTCAATAGCCTGCATGAGCCAGGCATCTGCCGGCAGGGAAGGAAAGAGATGGGCATATTTTAGAGGTCTTTGCAGGATCAGAAAATCCAGGGCCTGCATGCTCTTTTGCCGGATTTCTATAGTTAACTTTTCATCTTTACTCTCTATATGGCGATAATAGAGAGCCAGCCCCAGTAAAGCCTCACCCGGATAATAAAACGAAAAAAGCTCTTTTTTAACAACCTCCGAAGGGTTAATAATCGGCTTGCCGTCATTATATTTAGGGTGCAGGTAGTAGCCTATCATCTCCCCACCCTCATCTATGCGCGAGAGAAGATGTTGTACCAGCCCGGCCATCTCTTTTGCAAAAGTAAAATCACCACTCAACAGGGTGTATCTGACCAGGGCCACCAGGCCGATTCCGGCTCCTCCAAGTTTTGATTTGCGGTTGAAAAAAGGAAAACAGCTATAACTCTCGGATTCGGCCTGGGTGACAAAGGTTCCAGCCAGGTAGTCGAGAGATTTTCTCGCCGCTTTGAGATATCTCTGTTGGCCGGTCAGTTCGTAACCCCATAAAAGGGCAATTGTGCCTCCACTGTGCCTTAAAATATTATAATAGAGCGGGTCTTTTTTTTGCGGATGGATAAAATCTATTTGGCTATTCTTGATGCCGTCGTAATAGTATAAAAAGCTGCCATCTTCATTCATGTTATCATAGAGCCAGTCGATCCCCCCCAGAAAACTTGTATAAAGAGTTTCTCTGTTAAACGATTTTAACCTGGGTGCTCCCCGGTAGAGCGGCAGGACGCTCTTTTTATAGCTGACCAGGGCTGTACTTGTAAGTAAACTGCACTCTATAGGCGCCTTGAGCAGTAGTTTGACTCTTTCACTTTTCTTGGCCGTTTGTGCCGCAATCCCGCATTTTTTTGCAAGATAATTGAAAAGTTGATTAACCGACATGATACTCTGCATCATTGCATCGGTAGGCATGAAATAGCGGGTCGTACCCTCAAAAGTATATTTTAATCCGGTAATGCCGGGCTCAAAACGGTTAAGAGATAAAGTGCCACTATCAAGTTTTGCCATTTCACCCTTTTTTTCAGATGTTACAATCTCAAAGAGGAGACGGCATCTATCGGTATCGGAAATAGTGAATTCGGAAAATCTGGGCAGGCTTCTGATTTTTGTTACTACTCGATTCAGGGTTTTCGCAAGGCTCTTTCGCCGAGCTCCCCAGCGCAGAGGTTTGCGCCCCGCTTGTAGAAGGGTGATGTATACTTGTGAAATCTCAGGTTGAAAGGTGAAGGAGAGGTTTTGCGGTAGAGAGGTCAGGTTGTGGCCGCATAAAGCCTTGCGGAGAATCTGAAAAAGCTTAGTCTCCGGAGCGCCTGCTTCGATATAGTTGCTTGGTGAATGTTTTGATGACGGTGGGGCGATGCCGGCCCCGGGTACGACTGCCGGCCGCAAACTTATTATCAGAAAAATAATTAAGAGAAGAGTTTTGTTTTTTTCGTGACGCTCAGCCATCAACCGTTCATATAGGAAAATAATTTTGTAACTATTCAGTCCGGGTGTTCAGGTGGATTTTCTCCACTTCTTAAGCTCAATTTCTGTTTTTCCAGCGCTCATTCCGCCCAAATTGCTGACCTTGCACTAAAGCGCTCAAACAGCAGCAATTTTAATGGGCTCTGTTCGCTGGGAAAAACGACGAAATTTCGCGAGACGTTACAAAAAACCACCTGAACACCCTCAAACTTGAAACTTGGCTGAATAGATTACTCTTTTTTCGGCAAAGAGAACTTTCTCAGTGCGAAAAAAAGTCTCTCAAAGGTGGCTTTTGTGTCCAGGGCTTCAAAAAGAATCTTTGATTCATCCAATAAGGTTTCAGCTCTCTCGACGACTAGTTCCATATCTTTGGCGGGAGTCGTCGAAATTCTCCCATGGCCGGGATAGAGCTCTTCAATATTTAAAGACCTCAGGTTCTGTAGAGAGTTTAAGTAGTCACTGATACTTCCAGAAGGACAAATATCAGAAAAAATACCACCGGCCAGAACTGTATCTCCAGTAAATAACAGCTTGTGATCCGGTTCGTAGAGACAAATTGATCCGGAACAGTGGCCGGGTGTGTGTATCACCTTAAGCAGATAGTTGCCCAGGTCTATTATATTGCCATCCTCAAGCCAGATATCGGCCTGGAAAGGTTTAGCGGCTTCCAGGAAGTATTTGTTCATCATCACGAATTCATCTTGAAGATGGATTTTATTTGCGGCGAAACGATGGGCTGCCACCAACACCTTGTCAAAACATAAAGCCGTGGCCCCAATGTGGTCAAAATGCTCATGAGTCAGGATTAGAAGATCGATCTGACTGATATCGAGATCGACCTCCGCCAGGCAGGCTTCCAGGTTAGGAAAATTATCCACCATGCCGGCATCAATAAGTACATTTCGCCATAAACCTTTTATAAGATATACGTGGCTTCCCGGTCGTACTGCACGTATCTGATAAATATTAGGCTTCAGCTCAACAATCCTGGGCTTATCTTTTGCCTTACTCATGACAATCATTTTCCCCGGCAGTTATCCTTTTTTCCATCGCTTTTGTAGATAATAACTCATTCTGGTTTCGTATTCTTTGACACATTGCATACATTATGGTCAGAGCGAAACTTGGTTGTTGGCTAACCAGGTAAAGAAATTTGGATTGATCCAGTATCACCAGGCGGGTATTCTCTTCCGCAGCGGTGGCGGTGGCTGAGCGGAGTGCCGAATCGACTAAAGACATCTCGCCAAAAAATTCACCAGGGCCCAGAACCGTCAAATCAACTTTTTGCCCAGATTCATTGCTGGATATTCTGACTTTTCCGGAAGAGATGACAAACATCTCATTTCCCGGACTGTTCTCTTCAAAAATCACTTCTGATTTTTTGTAGGTTTTAACGAACTCTCTGGTCAAGTCTGTCTGCATTCCCTGACACTCCTCTAGATTAGGCTTTCTCTATATTTGACACAGGGCGTCCATTTTCTTAAATCTTTACAGATGCCGATGACTTGCAAAGAGAGTTATCAGTTTCTGGTAATCGTAGGTTGCCTTTTGGGGGTTTACAGAGCTGTAGCGTTTATAGATCTCTCGAATTCTATGGCACAGGGTATGTATGACTGTCAGAGCAAAATCAGGTTTTTGACTTACCATCTGGAGAAACTTGTCCTTATCCAAAACAACCAGACAGGTATTGTCTTCCGCAACTGTGGCTGTGGCTGAACGGGGCTCCGAGTCGACCAAAGACATCTCACCAAAAAAATCACCAGCTTCCAGAGTTGCCAGCTCAAACTCTTCCCCGGAGCTATTTGTGGAGATTCTTACCTTCCCGGAGGAGATGACATACATCTCATCTCCATGGCTGTTCTCTTCAAAGACCACTTCTGATTTTTTGTAGGTTCTGGTGAACTCTTCGGGTAGATCAATTTTCATAAGTCAATATCTCCTCAACTTAAAATTTATATGGTTAGAATACGAATCAGGTGAACAAAGTCAGTCAATTTATTTTCCTTCAAGGATATTTACGCCATTCCAGGTTGGTGCATCCGGGTTGCTGAGATGGTTTTGGCAGCGATCAATAAAAACATTTTGTAAGCGGTTGGAGATCCCTTTTGGTAGTTTTGTGAATTTTTTTTCTGCTGTGGCAAACTCTCCTGCAAAATAGCTTTCTAAAGCCTCTTCGTAGGCTGTGATTGAGGTCATGCGTTCGCTTGTGACCCGGTTTTTGCGGTCAACCAGTTCAAAAATAGTAACCGGCTCCTGGCGTCCAACAACGCGGATACGGTCGAGTTTACAGAAAACAAACTCCTCTTTATCAACCATTTCCCAGGTCGCGGCACTGACGATTATGGGAATGCCGTACTGTTTCGTAACCCCTTCAAGTCTCGATGTAAGATTGACATTATCACCTATCGCAGTATAACTCAAACGATTTTCTGAACCGATGTTTCCAATCCTAACCGGACCTGTATGGATCCCTATCCCGGCCTTAAAGAGCGGCATATTGCGGTCTTGCCAACTCTGGTTCAGCTTGATGAGACCATCACGCATGGCCAGGGCGGCATTAAGCCCATTACGGGCATGTTCTGAATCATAAAGTGGGGCATTCCAGAAAGCAAAGACGGCATCGCCGATAAATTTGTCTACGGTTCCCCGATTGCCCATTATGATATTGGTCATGATCGTCAAATACTGGTTTAAAGAGCTGCAAACCGCCTCCGGCGACAAAGATTCCGATATTCGGCTGAAATCCCTGATGTCGGAAAAAAGTGCGGTTAAAACCCGCTCTTCGCCTCTCAGGTTAATCTTTCCCGGAGTTTTCAGGAGTTCTTCAACCAGAGCCGGTGAAACATATTTGGAAAAAGTTTTCCTGGTCTGTTGGCGAATTCGTTCCTCCATCAGATAGCTCATGAAACTCATGAGGCTAAACAGCAAACTACTGCATAGAAGTGGATAGACGGCGTCAAGATAGTAACCGTGCTTGCTGAAAAGCCAATAAGAAAACCAGCAGATGCCGAAAGCCGAGACTATAAAAACAACTCCTCCGCGTAAGGCTCCGATCGCCGGCACCAGGAGGATTAAAGTAATACTGATCAACAGCAGATAGCAGAACTCTGCCCCCTTGGCCCAATCCGGTTCACGCAGCCAGGATCCGGTCAGAATGGTATTTAAGGTATGTGCATGAACTTCTACTCCAGGCAGCATGGCTGATGTCGGTGTCGTCACGATATCGACCAGACCGGGGGCTGAAGTCCCAATCAGGACATAACTGTCGGCAAAGATTTGGCCTTTGACTTTACCGGTCATGATATCAACTGCCGAAATATAGGTAAAACTCTTTTCTGGCCCTGAATAGTGAACATTTATCTGACCGTTGGCATCGGTGGGAATTTCATAACCCCCGCAGCTTATACCTTCAAGGCCGTTACTGGTGCTATAGAGACGATTTAATGGAACCCGTTCGCCGATTCTCAGCATCTCTAAAACCAGGGACGGAAAAATTGTCTCACCGCATTGCAGGGCCAGTGGTACCCGACGGATAATGCCGTCAGCATCCGGGAGGACATTAAAAAAACCGCTGCCGATGGCTGCAACTTCCAGCTTGTTCAGGTTGAAAGCGGCTGAGTCGGCCTGAAACAGCCAGTCTGTGGGATCGTCAGTACCAATCAATGCAAACCGATTTGAACGCCTGAAAACAGGAGTATCAACAATATCAGAGGGGGAAAAAATAAATGGGAAACCGAGGACTACCGGAAAATTTTCTAAGGTCTCGGCCAATATCTGGTCGTGGTCGGGAAGTTTCAGCAACTGCTCTTTGCAGGTCGAAGAGAGATTGAAGTCACTAAGGGCGGTTGCCATCTGCTGCGGAGATGAACGGTCGGGTTCGGCAAAAACGATATCGAGGCCAATCGCCAAAGGTGCGTTCTGGCCGATACAGGAGATGATTTCAGCCCAGAGTGAACGGGGCCAGGGCCATTGACCGAGTTCGGCTAAACTGCGGTCATCGATATCGACAATAATAATCGATTTTTCAATGGCCTCGGAAGCCGCTCTCTCACGCAACAGAACATCGTAGGCTTTAAGGCGCAGGTTATTAATAAAACTGGGGTTCCAAAGGCTCAGTAAAATCAACCCTGAAGCCCAGAGAACTCCGATAAATCTCGCCAGATAGCGTTTCGTAAAATTATCCGGCAAAGTCATGTTTTAGCGCCTTTAAACATTTCTACTTTATGACGATATTTTCCATCACGACACTGCCGCTGCTAATTGTTATGGTTCCATTAACTATGGAAAATCCGGTTTGGTTACTGAAATCATCATTATAGCCGCCGCGGAGTACAAGGGTAGCACCATAGTCGGCAATCTCCAGATCTTCCAGATATTTACCCTCCCTTATTTTAAGTACGAGTGGTTCATTTTTGTAATCTTTCAGGGCATCACTGATTAGAAAGTAACAGTTTAAAACACATTGAGAATCAATATTGGCGATATAGGGAGAGTTTTGTATCAACGGATCAAAAATGTTGTCGTCAATATCCCTGATTTCATCAAAAGAGCGTTGATATTCGAAGATATCTCGAAAACCGTCCCCATCGGAATCTGTACAACTGTTGGCAGTTGTCAGGTTACCGTCAAAATACTCCAGCTCCCATTCGTCATCAATGCCGTCGCCATCAGCATCATCATCAAACCCAAGAGGGTAGCCGTCCCAAATGAAATTGGCCGTCACCGTGCCGGATCCAAAAACCGGATCCAGGGTGTAGCTGTAGGTTCCGGGGTTGTTACTATCTTCCTCCAGAGTGCCGGCCAATGTCGAGCTGACACCCGCAAAATGCCAGCCTGTATAAGGGGTTAAAATCAGAACCGGAGACGAAGAGATTCCGGTTCTAAACGGACTTCCGGGATCGATAACACCTTGACCGATACCAACCGGCGTAATCGTGTATTGACGGACCGCGATGGCATCATTGTCTTGCCAACGCACTGCCCGTACATAAGCGCTGGAACTTTTTTCGAGAAAGGTTATCCGGCCATCGCTGAAATGGATGGTCCAGACGTAATCATTATAGTCATCATAAGTGGTCGAGGTCCAGTAGTCGTAAGGTTCCGTTCCGGGAAACCGGTTTTCATCAATTGCCGAGGTATTTCTGCCTGAGTAATCGACCAATGACTGTAACTCCTGGGTGTTGGGCATATGCCAGTCGGTATAAGCATTATTTACCGGTAAAGCCAGGTTCTCGCAATACGACAAAGCTGTTTCCCAGTTCATGGTGCCGGCGACCGAACTGTCCTGTTGCCACATAAGTCCGGTTCGGGTGTCGCTGATCGTACCATCACCATTATCAACCAGCTCAGCTTCAGCCCAAGAGGTGCAAAACAGCCAGAAAATAAGACCGACCATAAAAAATCTTTTCATAAGTTTCACCAGTAAATTAGCGTACTGCCCGTACATAGCATTTTGCTGAAGTAAGTCCATCGCCGACATAGCCATAACCAAAATAGATATGCCAGGCCCGGTTTTCGTCGGTGTCGGCATAGGGGGTTGAGGACCAGTATGGCGACGGCTTGGTTTGTGGGAAAAACTCAAGATTGATTGCCGGTGAATTGCAGCCTCGATTTATCAACCCGCTGATCTCGGAAATTGTCGGCAAGCGCCAGTTATTGAAACCACCATAAAAGTTAAGGTTTAAAGCCGTAATAAAGTCTTCCGTATCGGTATTCTCCCGCGGGCTACCCGGTTTACCGCCATTGGTGTCAGGGCTGCTGTCGTACCAGGTGTAGCGGTTATCAGCATCATTGGGATTGTCAAAATTCTCACCCTCGTAACCACTATGTTTAACTTCCCAGATTAAGCCGCTGATATTATCTCGCACCATAAGCCATTGGCCGGCTACATCCGGCAATACCAGACCATTTAGACCTAGTTTTGTATAAGAACGATGGTGATAGTATTGGGCATCCTGGCCAAAGAAGGGTTCACCGTGAGCCGGTGTGGCAATCGGCCCCCAGTTATTGAAATAAAGATTCTGGCCGCTGTCCGGCAATTTAACCGCGCCCGCTGAACTGCACTCTTCATCAATGGTTCCGTTCAGATTATTATCTATCCCGTCGTAGAGTTCAGGAGCGCCGGGATAGATACTGTTATCATTATCCACACTGTCGCCTGATGTTGCTGCAAGTTCACCGGCAACATAAAAACCATTCGGTCTTATACAGGAATCGATAACCGTGGTGCCGCTTGAATAACCGTCACCATCACTATCCTGATACCAGGTTTGACCGGGGTGTTCATTCACATCACAGTCATTGCAGTCAATATTATTAGCGACATATCCGGTCGGTGCCGCGCAAGCTTGCAGAAAAACCGCCGCATCACCGTAACCGTCACCATCAACATCACGATAAAAGGTTGTTTCAACGCAACACCCTTCATCGGTCTCACCATTACAGTTATTGTCAACTCCATCACCGCAGACTTCGGATGCTCCGGGGTTGATCTCTGCAACACCGTCATTACAATCGCCCGAGGTTGCAGTTAATTCAGTCGCAACCTTGTATCCGGTTGGCCGGGTGCAAGAGGTTGTGTTAGTTGTACCATCCGAATAACCGTCGCCATCGGCATCTTTATACCAGGTCTGGCCGGGATGTTCGTTGGCGTCGTTGTCATTACAGTCAGTGTTATCGGTGACGTAACCGGTGGGTTGGCTACAAGCTGTTTGGGAATTGCCGGGATCACCGTAACCATCACCGTCAACATCGCGGTAGAAGGTGGTTTCAACGCAACACCCTTCATCGATACCTCCATCGCAGTTATTGTCAATTCCATCGCCACAAACTTCGGTAGCTCCGGGGTTAATCGCTGCAACACCATCATTACAGTCACCCGAGATTGCAGTTAATTCAGTCGCAACCTTGTATCCGGTTGGCCGGGTGCAAGAGGTTGTGTTAGTTGTCCCGTTCGAATAACCGTCATTATCAGCATCCATATACCAGGTTTGGCCCGGATGTTCATTGGCGTCATTGTCATTGCAATCGGTGTTATCAGTTACGTAGCCGGTTGGCTGGGTACAGACTGTCTGAGAATCGTTAGGATCACCGTAGCCGTCTTCGTCACTATCGCGGTAAAAAGTGTTTGTGCATACCCCGGTTCCAGATAATGGAACCTGAACTTGGGCTTCATCGGGATCGTTACTGTTGATAGTTAGAGTTGCTGTTTTACTGCCGGCGGAACCGGGGGTGAAAGTTACGATCCTGACACAGTTATGACCGGGTGTAATTGTTTGCTCAGCGCAGGAAGTACCGCTCAGACTGAAAAGACCGGCATCAGTGCCACTGATGGTAATCGTGGAAATGTCCAAATTGGCATCACCATTATTGGTGATGGTTAAA
>JANTGZ010000073.1 GCA_024762675.1 Thermodesulfobacteriota bacterium
CCGGCTTCTGCAACATAGTTGTAGAGTAGAATATGTTCCCAAAGGTCATGTTCACCATTGTCAAGAGGTGCAACCTGCTCTTTATCAACCCGATAGAGACGTTCGAGAAAATTAATGACCAAAAAAGTTTTCCCTTTATCATCAACAATACGGGCGCCTATCTTTTCCGCAACTACAGAAAAATCGTAATCCTTGATCTTGCCCTGAACAAATTTCCGGGCTGAAAAGAGATGGTCTGGATAGGCGCTGTCTGAACCTTGATCAATTAAGGACTGTTCAATAAAAGCCAGGTCATGAGGTTGCCAGTAAGGACATTTTCCAGGCTTTTCCCCCTCCCGCAAGACATGGGTAGCAAAAGCCATACAAGTTTGATGACCACACTCTTTACAATTTGTCCGCGGCAGCATCTTGACCAGGTCGAGAATCTGCAGTAGACGTTTTTTTTCAGCCATCACCACTCTCTTTTATTTTTTTATCCCGATTTAACTCCGCATCAGAGGGCCTTATGTAGAGCGGCTCAAGTTTTTCGCCGGCTTTACACAATCCTATCCGCTCATTGAGATCAGATGCCGATCCAATCTCCGGCAATAATGGCATCTGCGAAAGTAGAACTAAATCAGGTAAGGCTTGCGGAGCCCCGAGTAATTCGACTCCAGGCAGGGCTGCGAGCAGTTTCGACCTGTAGACATCAACCCCGGAACCAACCAACAGGATATCCTCCTCAGGCAACAAAGCGGCAAGGGTTTTGGGATCATCAACTCGGCAGGAGGACATACGTGTAACCTTTTGTCCATCACTGACATAAGAAGCCCAGTAGACCTGCTGACGCCGGGCATCCGTCAAAACCGCAAAGACCCCGGCCTGAAAAGCAAATTTACAAGCTATCAGATCGTGTTCAATAAAGGTGTAGAGAGGTAATTCCAGAGCCTGGGAAAGACCCTGCATGGTCGCCATGCCGATCCTTAAACCACTGAAAGATCCGGGACCACAGCAGACCATCAACTGTTCAAGATCAGCCGCTTCAAGGGAGGCCTGCTGCAAAGCCCAGCCCACCGCCTCCATCAAGGTTTTAGAGTGAGGCTCGGAAACCGCCAGCCGCAACTCGACCAAAGCGCTACCCTCTTTAAGAAGAGCCACAAGCAGATTCTCGGAACTGGAATCAAGCGCTAAAGTTAGAGGCATCATTTAGTAAAGATCCGGGTCAGATCATTATAAAAAACAAAGATCATTAAAGAGATCAACAGACAGAGGCCAACCTGCTGGGCAATCTCAATTTTACGCATACTGACCGGTCGCCCCAAGATAATTTCCATTGTAATAAAAAGAAGATGGCCGCCGTCGAGTACCGGGATTGGAAAGAGGTTGAGAATACCGAGATTAACACTGATAATACCCATAAAATAGAGCAGACTTAAAATACCGGCCTTGGCATGCTGACCGGCCATCTGAGCAATCATAATCGGGCCACCCAGATCCTTGGCCGGAATCACTCTCTCTATCATTTTGACAAAACCAACCACTGTCATATATGAGACCTTCCAGGTTTCACTTAAGCCCTGAATAATCGCTTCACCAGGTTGATAATGTTTGATCTCGGTCTCTCCCGATGCCGTAATACCAATAATGTAGGTTACAACATTTTCACCAAACATATTTTTACTATCCATCCGCTTCGGAACCACCCGGGTCTCCAGTAACTCGTTTCCCCGCTCATAAGAGATAGAAAGTTCACGACCACCGCTGGCCCGGACCGCCGCCGACAACTGTTCCCAATCATTGATCGCCTGACCATCGATTAAGACAACTTTATCACCAGCCTGAAACCCGGCACTATAAGCGGGCATCTCGTGATTGACCTCACCAATTACCGAGCTTAAAGAGGGAACCCCGAAAAGATAGACCAATGTAAAGAGCAAAGCGGCGAAAAGAATATTAGCTCCGGGGCCGGCAAGAATAATTGCCAACCGCTGCCTGGGACTTTTATACTCATAGGAGAAAGGTTTCTCTTCAGCTGTCAGTTCGACACCATCATCACCTTTGCCCTCCCCCAACATCTTGACATAGCCCCCCAAGGGTACGGCTGAGAGAAGATATTCAGTATCCCCTTTACGAAAACCGAAAAGACGCGGCCCGAACCCCAGAGAAAAAACCAGAACCCTGACCCCACAGAACTTAGCCACAAGAAAATGACCAAGTTCATGAACAAAGATAAGAATCCCTAAAACAACTATAGCTGAAACAGTACTGTACATAGATAAAATACCAGTGGTCAGTCGTCAGTTGCCAGTTGCCAGTAAAAACACTGGCGACTGATCACTGACGACTGACCACTACAAAAGTAATTGCCGTACCCGGACATCAAAATCAAGAATCTCGGTAAGGGTTGAGAAATCTTCCCTTACCACCATATTAAGTGCCTTTTCAACGGTCTCGGAAATTTCGAGAAACCCGATCTCTCCCTGGCGAAAGCGTTCAACAGCGACTTCGTTGGCCGCATTGAAAGCGATCGCTCCGCTGTCACCAGCCTCCAGAGCCTTGCGGACCAGCCTTAATGCCGGAAAACGTTTCACATCAGCCCTTATAAAATCAAGCTGGCCAATAGCCGCCAGATCAAGTTTCGGCAGATCAAGGGCCAGCCTTTCCGGATAACCCAAAGCATAGGCCACCGGTAGACGCATATCCGGCAGGCCGAGTTGGGCCAGCACCGAGCCATCGACATATTCAACCAGAGAGTGAACAATACTCTGAGGATGAACCAGAACCTCGATCCGTTCCGGAACAATGTCAAAGAGCCAGCGGGCTTCGATAATCTCTAAAGCCTTATTCATCATAGTTGCCGAATCGATAGTAATTTTCGGCCCCATCTGCCAGCGCGGATGCCGCATCGCCTGAGCCGGTGTTACTTGGGCCATTTCGGCTAAAGAAAACTCCCGAAAAGGACCACCGGAAGCGGTCAGGATAAGTTTTTCAACACCCTTTTTGGGCTCTCCATTAAGAGCCTGCCAAATCGCTGAATGTTCACTGTCAAGCGGCAAAATGGCGGCGCCGGTTGACGCCGCCACCTGATTTAAAAGACGCCCGGCCATCACCATCGACTCTTTATTAGCTAGAGCCACATCTTTGCCGGCCGCAAGAGCTGCATGCGCAGGTTCCAATCCAACCGCCCCAACCATCGCTGCGACCACGATATCAGCTTGCGGACAAGTCGCAACCGCCACCGCCCCCGGTTGCCCGACCATAACCGGGATCGAAAGGCCACTATCCTTAAGCGCCATGGTCAGCTCAGAGGCACCAGACTCTTCCTGCACGGAGAGTAGCTGTGGTCGAAAACGGCGAGCCAGGGAAATTAATTCGCTGACATTTTTCCCGCCTCCCATGGCGACCACCTGGTAACGCTCAGGAAAACGGGAGACAATATCGAGGGTGCTGCGGCCAATTGACCCGGTAGCTCCCAAAAGGGCTATTTTTTTTGAAGCTTCCGGCAAAACTATATAACCCACAGACTGTAACCATAAAAGACAACCGGGGCGGCAAAAAGTACGCTGTCGACACGATCAAGAAAACCACCATGACCGGGGATCAGCCCACCGGAATCCTTAATGCCGCGGCTGCGTTTAAGGTAAGACTCAAAAAGATCGCCCATCTGGCCGAGGAAATTGGCCGCCAGACCTAAGACCACGGCCTCGTTCCAGGCAATTGTCACAAAACCAAGCCAGTTCAGCAAAAGAGCAAAAAAAGCCCCTCCCAAAAGACCTGCAAGAAAACCCTCGACCGTCTTATTAGGACTGATTTCAGGTGAAAGTTTGCGCTTACCCCAATAAGTACCGCAATAATAGGAGAAAGCATCTCCACCCCAGGTTACCATAAAAACCATCGCTACCAGGCTACGACCCTCAGGTAAATCCCAGATCAGAAGCAGATGGGCAAAAAAGAAGGGCAGGTAGAGGATAAAAAGGACTGCCATAGCAAAGCGAGGCAGGGCTTCAGCCTCCAGCCCCGCCTCAAAAAGCAACAAAACCAAAACAAACACAGCGATTGCCAGGGTTCCGGAGAGAGCCGTAACGCCACCCAGGTAGGCCGCGATAAATAACACAAGACTCAAAAACCAGACCGGTCCATGCAAAAGAAAACCTCCCCTTTCACCAAAAAAAAGAGGCCACCCTTCATGTACCAGCAAGGCCATAACCCCAAGCAGCAAAACAAAGAAAAGCCATTTCGGAGCGACCGCCAGAAGCAGTACAATCAGAGGCAGAGCTACTGCAGCCGTCTTAACCCTGCGGCTACAAAAAATTTCTCTAACGGTCTCGTTCATATTTTCCTCTCTCGATTACTCGACCAAAACGGCGCTCGCGCTGCTGAAAATCATCGATGATGCGTAACAGTTCATCTTTGGAGAAATCGGGCCAAAGAGTATCACTGAAATAGAGTTCGGCATAAGCTAACTGCCAGAGCAGAAAATTGCTTATACGAAACTCACCACCTGTACGAATCATGATGTCGGGATCCGGCAGTCCGCTCGTATCAAGATGAGCATTAATAAGTTTTTCGTCGACCTCATCACAAGTGTATTTCCCGGATTGAACCTCACGACAAATAGCCGCGGCGGCATCACAAATCTCATCACGCCCACCATAGCTGATCGCCAGATTAAGAATCATACCGCTGCCTGAAGATGTTTTTCGACATGCTTCTTCAAGCTCTTTACGAACTGCCGAATCAAGGCGTTCAAGACGACCAATAGCCCGCAGTCGAATATTCTTTTCGATCAGACGCTTAGTTTCGCGACGCAGATAGTGCCGCAAAAGACGCATCAAGGCCGCTACCTCAAGGGCGGGCCGCTGCCAGTTTTCTGATGAAAAGGCATAGAGAGTCAGAACTTCAACCCCGATCTCGGCACAGGCACTTACCATTCGGTCGACAGTCTCGGCCCCGACCTCATGCCCTTTAACCCGCAGATACCCATGTTGCTCAGCCCAACGACCATTACCATCCATAATAATGGCAATATGACGCGGCGGAACCATCTTATTTTGAGTTTCACTAATTTCCAAAATATTCTACTCTTGCGTATTACTTTAAAGTTTTTCAAATTATCACTATACTACTATATTATCACAACAAGGGTTGCAAGCCTTTTCAAGGCCTGGCGAAAATACCCTGTCAGTTGAAAACATGTCAAGAAAAAGTTGAACTTGAAACCTGAAAGATGTAAAAGGCCTCATGTTCAGTCAAAAACAGACTATTCTGGCGCCCATGGCCGGCTTAAGTGACCGGCCATTTCGTAGACTCTGCCGCTCTTTCGGTGTGGATCTGGCCGTCAGCGAAATGATCAGTGCCAAAGGACTGGTCTACGGCGACCGCAAAAGCCGAGTCCTGCTGACTCCTGATAAAAGTGACCGACCATACTGGGTCCAGCTTTTTGGCTCCGATCCTGAGATCATAAGAGAAGCGGCTCAAATTGCGCTTCAGGCCGGAGCCGACTTGATCGATATCAATATGGGATGTCCAGTCAGAAAAGTCGTGAAAACCGGAGCCGGAGCCGCCCTGCTACGAGATCCCCAGCAAGCTGAGGCTATCATGCGGGCTCTTGATCGAACTCCGGCAATCCCCTATACAATTAAAATAAGAAGCGGCTGGGATGCCAAGCAAACAATCCTGGATCTCTTTATAGAGATGGCCGGCACACATAATGCCAAGGCCCTGACCTGTCATCCGCGTACGGCCACCATGATGTTTTCCGGTTGCGCCGATTGGCGGCAATTGACTGATGCCGCCCAAAATGCTGCCTTGCCGGTTATCGGTTCCGGCGATCTTAATGACCCGCAAACAGCAATTGAAGCACTGGCCCGGCCCGGCATGGCTGGAGTCATGCTGGGCCGGGGAAGCCTCGGCCGACCCTGGATTTTTCGTGAGATTAGAGAGCTGCTTCAGAAAGGAATTCAATGGTCTCCCGACGCTGAGCTGAAACTTAAGACCATCCTTAAACACGGGGATTTATTAAGAGATGAATATGGTGAGAAAACCGGCCTCCTCCTCTATCGCAAACACCTGGCCTGGTATTCAAAAGGCCTGTCCGGCGCCTCTGCATTCAGGAAGAACCTTTTCACTCTGACAAGTTTTTCCGAACTTGAAAGTGCCATCAACAACCTCTTTTGAAAACCGACCTGATGAAACCAAAAGACTCCATCAGGTCGAAAACCTTTTATTTGTACTGATCGCGTAACCGGTATTTCAGTATCTTACCGCTGGCGCTGCGCGGCATCTCGGATATAAAGAGAAACTTGCTCGGCACCTTGTAAGAGGCGATCTCAGCCTTGCAGAATTTTCTCAACTCCTCCCCACTAACTTCCGCCCCCGCCTTCAACTGAACAACTGCGGTCACCGCCTCACCCCATTTTTCGTCCGGCAAGGCAATAACCGCCGCCTGACCGACTTCAGGATGACGGTAGAGAACATTTTCAACCTCAGCCGGGTAGACATTTTCGCCGCCGGTAATAATCATATCTTTTTTGCGATCAACTATATAGATAAAACCTTCCTCATCAACCTTACAGAGATCAAGGGGATAGTACCAACCATCCCGGAAAACGGCCTTGGTCTCAGCCTCTTTACGCCAATAGCCGATTGTATTACCGAGACCACGGACCTTTAGTTCTCCAACCGCACCAGGGGCTACTGGATTGTCACTCTCATCAACTACGATACTCTCCATATCGGCAAAAGAACGACCGCAAGAGGCCAGAATTTCACTCTTTCCGGCAGCCAGGGCGCGGGCCACGTCGGAGATCTTGAGAATGGTTGTCTGGCCGACGGTTTCACTGGTACCAAAAAGATGGATAAAGACATTTCCGTAGATTGAAATCGCCTTTTGAAAAACCACCGGAGTTACCGGCGCGCCGGCAAAATAGATCTTCTTCAGACTACTGAAATTATATTTCCGAGGTTCAGCAAATTCGGCCAAAAAGAGGACCATCGGGGTTGCCAGCATACCGGTTGTAATCTTATATTTTTCGACCAGTTCGAGAAAGAGAGCAACATCCCACATCGACATAATGACTGAAGTCGTGCCGCTGTAGATATGGTTCATTAAGGTCACTTCGCCGGTGGCATGAAAAAGGGGTGAGGCGATGATTCCGACATCATCTTCATCCATCTTCAATTCCAGGGTCAGACTGCGACCAACATGGTAGAAATTACGATGGATCGCCATACAACCCTTAGGAGCCCCTGTAGTCCCGCTGGTATAAAGAAGTGCAGCCAAGTCATCCTCGGACAACAAAATCTCGGGCAGAGCTGGTGAGGCTTTAGACATAAGCTCCTCATAATGATACCAACCGACTGGGGTCTTTGCCGGATCACCAACAAAGATAACTTCTTTGACAAATGGAAGATCGTCCCTGATCTTTTCGTAATGACCGAGGTACTCTTCATTGACCATCACTACGCTGGGCTCCGAATCAATCAGGATGTCCAACATCTCTTTTGGGGCCAAACGAAAATTGAGCATCACCAAAACCAGGCCGGCACTCGGAATACTGAAATAAGACTCCGCATTTTCGATGCTGTTCTTACTTAAAATTGCGACCCGTTCACCCTTTTTCAAACCAAAACCAAGCAGGGCATTGGCCATTCGGTTGCAGCGCTCTACCATTTGTGCAAAAGTATAGCTTCTTGAGCCTTCAATAAGGGCAACTTTTTCAGGATTAAATTCGAGGTTACGCTGTAACATGTTACGCAGTGTACAAAAGGTTTTCATCTGGTTCCTCCCTTAACCTGACAATCAGGCACCACATTTTAAGCCACGAAATTTCGTGGCGAATAAAAATTGTCCATTAACCTTTCAAATTATACCATGGCGTTGATGCCGATTAGCTCTCTACCGATCATCAGTTTATGCATCTCACTGGTGCCGCCCAGAATAGTGCTTAAAACCGCATCCCGATAGTGATGTTCAAGATCATACTCATCCGTACAACCATATGCACCATGCAGACGAATTGCCTCAGCTGAAGCTTTGACGGCAAGCTCGGAAGCCAGCCACTTAGCGCTCGAAAGCTCCTTGCCATGGGGTTTGCCCTGATCTTTAAGGTCTGCCGCATAGTAGAGTTGCCAACGAAGTGGCTCAATCTCGGCCGCCATTCGGGCAATTACCTCTTGAACCAACTGAAAACCACCAATCGCTTTACCAAACTGGGTTCTCTCCTGCACATATTTAATACTCGAATTGATACATCCCTGCGCCATACCCAAGGCCCCGGCCGTAATAAAGACTCGAGCTGTATCAATGCCGTGAAAAGCCCCGTGCAGGCCGCGCCCGACTTTTCCGATAACATTTGCGACCGGCACCTGACAGTCGGAGAAGGCTAAGTTAACAATGTCGCTGGTACGCCCCCCAACCAATCTGACCTCCTCAAAACTTATACCGGTCGTCTTACGATCAACCAACAGGAGAACCATTCCTTTATTACCAAGTTTCCTGTCAGTCTGGGCCAGAACCAGGATATAGTCTGCGAGCCCGCCCCCGGTAACAAAGTTTTTGGTTCCGTTGAGAAGCCAGTGATCACCTTTTAAAATTGCACTGCTCTCGATAGCGCCGGGATCACTCCCGGCGTTAGGTTCAACTGTGGCCGTGGCAAACATCAGCTCACCCCGACAAAGAGGTGCCAGATATTGCTCTTTCTGCTCTGGGGTGGCAACTTTCGAGAGAATCGTACCGCTTAAAACTGCATGCCCAAGGGTACCCAGAGCCATAGTCCAACTCACCTTACTAAGCTCCTCCCAAACCATAGCGGAAGAAACATAATCTAAAGCCGAACCCCCATATTCCTTTGGCAGGTGAGCTCCGAGAAGACCAAGATCGGCCAGTTTTTTTACCAAAATTTCCGGAGTACGGCGCTGATTTTCAGACTCACGCAAAAGCGGAAGCATCTCGTTTTCAGCAAACTTTCGAGACATATCACGCAACATTAACTGTTCTTGTGTAGATGAAAAATTCATGAAAAAACTCCTAACACGGCATCGCTATTACTAAAAAATCGTTGAGTTCAAAATCATTAACTCTGAACCTTGAACTTTGGACCTTGAACTGTTGATCACAAAGGAATGTTGCCGTGATGCCCAGGACGGCGGCGGCGTTCTTTGCCGCGTAGAAGGCGCAGTGACCGGGTCAGGCAGCGACGGGTTTCGCGGGGCTCGATAATATCCTGAACGTAGGTCACCTGCGAAGCCAGAGATAGAGAGTCGGCGTATAATTCCCGATATTGGGCCACCTTTTCAGCTTTAAATTGATCCGGTTCATCAGCCTCTTTGAGCTCTTTTCCATAAAAGAGACCAACCGCCTGCTCGGCCCCCATAGCCCCAATCTCAGCTGTGGGCCAGGCAAAGATAAGATCGGTGCCGAAACCCGGCAAAATCCCCATCCCTAAAGCCGCACCGCCGTAGACTTTACGCATCAGGACAGCCACTTTGGGTACAGTCGCCTCGGAAAGGGCATAGAGGACCTTGGCTCCATGAGTGATTATTCCGGCATGTTCCTGATCTTTTCCAGGCAGATAGCCGGGGGTATCAACCAGCAACACCAGAGGAATATTAAAGCAGTCGCAAAAACGGATAAAGCGGGCCTGCTTAAGAGAGCTTTCTATCGTCATGCAACCGGCCTTAACTAAAGGCTGATTGGCAACCACACCGACCGTATAGCCGTCGATCCGGGCGAAACCGACAATAATCTCTTTGGCAAACCCGGCCTTTACCTCGCAGAAATCACCCATGTCAACGAGCTCGGCAATTACTTTGTGCATATCATAGGCCCGGGTCGTACGGGCCGGGACGAGATCGTTGAGGCGATCAGCCAGGCGTTCCGGATCGTCTTCATTTTCCCGGCGTACGGCTGACTTTTGCCAATTGTCAGGCAGAAAATCAAGCAAACGCCTGATCTCGGCAAAACAGTCGAGTTCACTGGGCACCCTGAAATCGGCCACCCCGGTCTTGGAACAGTGGATATCAGCCCCACCCAGTTCCGCCATTGAGATATCTTCACCGGTCACCGATTTGATCACTTTAGGCCCGGTAATAAACATATGGGACTGTTTATCGACCATGAAGATAAAATCCATCAGAGCCGGAGAGTAGACCGATCCCCCGGTGCAGTTGCCAAGGATCGCGGCAATCTGGGGAATCACTCCGGAGCTTAAGGTATTGACATAAAAAACGACCCCGGCATGCTTTTCATCGCTGACCCGATAGGGATCGTCACTGCCCGCCAGTTCAGGACGCACAACCCGCGCCCCCGGCGAATTATTAAGAGCAATGATGGGAACCCCCATATTCATCGCCATTTCGTGAATCTTATAAAGTTTACGACCGTGCATATAGCCTTGAGAGCCCCCCAGAACGGTGGCATCCTGAGCGTAGAGGCAGACCACGCGACCGGCGATCGTCCCATGACCGGTCACAATACCATCTCCGGGAGCACCCTCTCGATGCTTGATGAGACGGTTGAATTCAACAAAACTCCCCTCATCGAGCAGTGCCTCAATCCGTTCCCGGGCTGTCAGATGGCCCTTGGCATGCTCTTTATCAATTTTTGCCTGGCCTCCCCCCAAAGCGGCCGCCGCTTTAACCTCTTTTAATCGTTCAATCTTCTCCTGCATCGCCTATTACTCCTTTTCAATTGAATCGGTGAAAACCCCTTTGGTAAAAATCTCGAGAAACATCTCACCTAAGGCCTCGGCCGTAATCGCTCCGTCCTGCTTAAACCATTTACAGGTATAGTGAACCATGCCAAAAAAAGCGTACGCGGCAACCGCTGGAGGCATTGGCTTCATCATGCCGGCAGATTGCAACTCGCTAAAAATTCCAGTCAGGGCTCGATAGTAGCGGCGCTCTTTTTCAATCACCTGAAACCTGTATGACTCACCAAGCTTATCGATATCATTAATCAGTAAGACCAGGCGATCACTATCTCCGGCATAAAAGCTGCTGTAAAAAAGCATAAATTGCCGCAATTTTTCCGACGGAGACACCGCTAAGGCGCAAATCTTTTCAATTTCATAAAGGGCTGCAGTGATATATTCATCAAGGAGCCGAAACAAGAGCTCTTCTTTGCTTTTGAAATAGTGGTAAAGAGAACCCTTCTGCAGCCCCATAGCCCGGGCCAGATCATTTATCGAAGTTCCGTGGTAACCTTTTTCAGCAAAGAGAGCGGCAGCCGTATCGAAAAGCTGCTCCTGTTTGTGAATAAATTTATTCGTCATAAAATACCGACCGGTCGTTAGATTTAAGTGCAACAACTAATCTACTAAAAATATAAATGCAAGCTATTTTTCTTATCGCTGAAGAACTATCATGCGTAAAAAAACCTCGCTTCCCCTTTAATAATTTTCAAAAGGGAAAGAGAGGTTTTTTACTTCTTATGACCACCGTACCAGCGCAATCAAACCGGCAGCCATGATTTCAGCGATAAAATTTCAAACCAACCATTATCCAGACATCCGCTACTTACTTTTACCGAGTTATCCCCAACACTAACAGACCAACACCTGCTCCAATCAAGGCCGGGTAAAGGTATCGATTATGATGATTGTGCCGACGGTGGTGCTTGACATACCGGGCCCGACAGCTTTTTACATGTTGGACACGATGGTGTTTGACATACTGAACACGACGGTGCTTGTTGTAACGGTTGTAATTATTGTTGAAATGATTGATGTGACAATAGTTACGATTATCGCAACTGGAATTTTGACTGTATTGATTGTTGCTTTTGTAACTTTTCGCCTCCGCCATAGCAACCGTACTTAGTGTTAACGATACGATCATTGTTAAAACCATCAGCGACATTCTCAGCTTTCTCATGATAATTCTCCTATTATGAAAATTTATGTTGCTGTCATAATAGGTCTATCGAAGATTTTTTCTGCATTTCAAGAAAAAACTTTGCTCTTTTACCCACCAAGAAAGAGCTTTGCCGATTTTCTGATTTATCTGAGTACAGCTTTACCCACAAACTCAGTCAGTTCTCTTATTCGAAAGGGCTTAACCAGCGCGGCACAAAACCCGTATTCTCTAAAATCGGCCATCACTGGATCATTAGAATAACCACTGGAAACTATAACCTTTGCCTCCATATCAATTTTATGAATCTCCTTTACTGCATCCTTGCCGCCCATGCCACCTGGAATAGTCAGATCCATAATGATAAGATCAACCGGTTCATCCTCCTCTTTCGCCTTTTGATAAAGCAAAATCGCCTCATCACCATCTTTAGCGGCTAA
>JANTGZ010000074.1 GCA_024762675.1 Thermodesulfobacteriota bacterium
GCTGTTATTCGCATGGAGAGTCAACTATAATGGCGTCGTAAAAAGTCCCAAAACCGTCATACCGGACTTGATCCGGTATCCAGAAGTTGTTGAATTTACTGGATTCCGGCTTTCGCCGGAATGACGATTTGAGAGGATTACAGAGTTTTTACTTAGCCATTCCACAACTTTTATGAAAGCATTATTTATAAATGAAAAAAACAATTAGACCCATCACCCTGGCCTACAGTGTTGACTCTGACGACCTCTTTATGTTCTATGCCCTACTCGAAGGGAAAATCGACACGAAGGGCATTGTTTTTGAGCATCAACGCCACGACACCCTGGCTTTGAATGATCTGGCCATAAACAAGGCCGTTGATATAACTGCGGTCTCTATCCATGCCTATGCCGAGATCAGTGAGAATTATCTATTATTACCGCATGGCGGCAGTATCGGAGTCAATTACGGCCCTCTGGTTTTAAGCCGTGAAGCGATGAGCCTTAAGGATTTAAACGGAAGAAAAATCTCGGTCCCAGGTTTCTCAACCACAGCCTACCTGGTTTTCAAACTGATCTGCCCCGACTTTATCCCTGAGGTTATCCCGATTACCCCCTTTGGACGCACCTTTGCCGCCTTGCAGGATCACAGTGTCGATGCCGCCGTCGTCATCCACGAAGGCAACTTGACCTATAAAGAGCGCGGCTTCCATAAAGTCCTCGACCTGGGCCAGTGGTGGTGGCAGGAGACCGGACTGCCCCTGCCTTTAGGCGGTAACGTCATCCGTAAAAGTCTGGGAACAGAAAAAATTGCTCTTATCTCCGACCTTTTACGACAAAGTATCGCTTACGCCCTTAAACATCGTAACGAGGTGATCGACTACCTCCTGGCTCGTGAGGTACGGGATGACCCGGCCCTCAATGATCGGGCTCTGCTTGATCGCTACCTGGACCTTTACGCCAACCGGGACACGCTCGAGTATCCGGATGCGGCCCGCAAGGGAATTGTCGAACTTTTCCGCCGCGGCTATGAGGCCGGCATTATCAAAAAACCGGTGACGGTCGAGTTTGCCCCTTAGGTGCAGTCGTCAGTGGCCAGTTATCAGTCGTCAGTTCAACCCAGCAAACTGTCGGCTTCTGAATTTCCAACCAATCAACCAACAAAAGAGAGGGGACTATGACTTTTTTGTGCAAAAACATACGACCGTTGCTTTACGGCCTGATTCTGCTTCTGTTTTCAGCCGGGGCCGCCGGGGCCATGACCGTCAATGGAGTTAATTTTCCTGATGATATAATAGTCTCCGGAAAAAAACTTTATCTTAACGGTGCCGGGATCAAAAAGTCATTTTTCAGTTCGAGTTATGCCTGCGCCCTCTACCTGCCCCATCCCACCTGTGACGCCGACAAAGCGATAAAGAGTGATACCTTCAAACAAATTGTTGTACATTTCACCCAGAAAAAATTCAGTCAGGAGAAAATCGTTGAAGGCTGGCAGGATGGTTTTTTCAATAACTCCCAGGAGAAGCTGAACACTCTTCAGGAACGAATTACTACTTTCAACAATTTATTTACCAGTGATATGGTTGCAAATGACCGGATTACCTTCAACTACATTCCGGGACTGGGAACCACTGTCAAAATTAATAATGAAACCAAAGGGGTCATCCCCGGAAGCGATTTCATGCAGGCCTTGTGGGCCATCTGGCTGGGGCCAACTCCGGCTGATGGCAACATGAAAGATGGAATGCTGGGGAAATAAGTGATGAAAGCAGCAATCTTGCTATTAGCCTATGGCGGCCCGGAGAGAACCGAAGAGATTGAACCATTTTTGAAACGTCTGTTGCGCCGTGACCCCCTGCCACCAGGATTGTTGGCAAGGGTCGAAAAGAAGTATAATGCTATCGGCGGCGGTTCACCGCTGCCCTCAATCTGCCGCAAAATTCGAGAAAAACTTTCACATGAGCTTGATGACCTACCGGTTTTTCTCGCCTTTCGCTACGCCGAGCCCAGTATTGACAACGTCGTCAAGAAGATGAGTAGAGATGGCATAACCAGGATCTACGCCATCTCCCTATCTCCGCACTCTTCAACCATAAGTTCAGCCGCTTACTACAAAACCCTTGAAGAGGTAACAGCATCCAACAAACTTGAGATGGTGCGGCTGGAAAACTGGTATCGGGAGGCGGCCTACAACCAACTGGTCGCAAAAAGGGTTCTTAAAACCGCTCAAGAGAGAGGTTTTAAGATTGATGCTGATGATACCCATCTGCTTTTTTCGGCCCATAATATTCCACAAAGCTATATCGACCAAGGTGACACTTACGTTGACGAAATCACCGCTAACGTTGAAGCCGTAAGAGAGCTCCTGCCCAAATGCCAAAGTTCGCTGGCATACCAGAGCAAGGGCAACGCTCCCGGCGACTGGCTGGAACCGGAGATTGAAGATCATCTTCTTGGACTCAAACAACGGGGCTGCTGTAACATCATTGTCGTACCGGTCAGTTTCAGCATGGACCACCTTGAAACCCTTTACGACCTGGATCTTGAACTGCAGGAGTTTTGTAAAGTTAACGATCTTAATCTCTGCCGATCACAACCGGCCAATGCTGATGACGATTTCATCGCCATGCTGGTACAATTTATCCATCGAAAAAATATGTAGGAACAGCTCCTTAAGCCTATAATTCTCAAAAACCTGAAGAGACTATCCTATGACCTCAAAAAAGAAAATAGCTATTATCGGTGGCGGGATTACCGGTCTGGCTGCCGCCTATGAACTTACACAACAAGCCCGCCGGACAAATTCTAAGATCGACATTGAACTTTTTGAACAAGCCCCTGAACTGGGAGGTAAGATCATAACCAAGAAAGATGATCCCTACGTGGTTGAGGGCGGTCCTGACTGTTTCATTGTTGAAAAGCCCTGGGCTTTACAACTGGTTAAAGAGCTCGGCATTGAAAATGAGCTCCTCAACACGAGTTCTGGAGCCAGCGGAACCTTTGTCTTCGACAATAACGCCCTGCATCGCCTGCCGGAGGGGGTGATGATGATGGTGCCGACCAAAATGATCCCCTTTATCTCCTCCAAACTAATATCCTGGCCGGGCAAGATCCGAATGGGCTGCGATCTCTTTATTCCGAAACGCAAAGAGAGCGGTGACGAAACCCTGGCCTCATTCGTTAAGCGCCGTTTAGGACAGGAAGCCCTCGACAAAATGGCCGAACCACTGATTGGCGGCATCCACGCCGGCAACCCTGAAAATATGAGCCTTTTAAGCACTTTTCCCCGCTTTCTGGAGATGGAACAAGATGGCGGCAGTCTGATTGTCGGAATGTTGAAAAGACAAAAAAAGATGGCTGAAATGATGAAGAAAAGACCGGCCAGCCCTGGGCCTAAACGAACTTTTTTCATCTCACTCAATGAGGGGTTGGGGCGCCTTGTCGACAAGCTGGCAACAGTTATCGGAGATGAAAAGATTCATTGCAATCGAAAGATCTCACAATTAAAACCAACTCCTGAAGGGGGCTGGCTGATCGATGCGGAAAACCACGAACCAACAGTCGCAGACGCCTTGATTGTCACAACTGAAACCTACGCAGCAGCCGAAATGCTGGAGAATGAGCACCCCCGCCTGGCAGACCTGCTCAACGAAATCCCCTATGTCTCTTCGGCTACGATCTCCATGGCCTTCCCCCGGCAGGCTATTCCTCACCCTCTTGATGCCTACGGTTTTATCGTCCCGAAAATAGCCAACCGCCGCATCATGGCAGTCACCTGGTCCTCGATCAAATGGGGTCATCGGGCTCCGCAAGGAATGGTTTTGATGAGGGCCTTTGTCGGCGGTGCCCAGCGTCAAGAGCTGGCCTCCTGCGATGATCAGAATATGCTCGCCATGGTCCGAGAGGAGCTCTCGTCGATCATGGGAATCACGAGCGCACCGGAAAAAAGTTGGATCTATCGCTGGCCCAAGGGCATGCCTCAATATATTATGGGGCACCTCGAACGCCTCGAAGCGATTGAGACAATTACTAAAGAGCAGAAAGGTCTCTATCTGACCGGAGCCGGCTATCGCGGTATCGGCATCCCCGACTGTATCAACCAGGGTCGTCAAGCTGCTGTCAAAGCTTTGGAAGAGATAAAGTAACTAAAGCAATTAATGCGTATTCTTCACTGCTTATCGCAGATTCCCGGAAAAACCGGTAGCGGCGTCTACCTTCAAGCCATCGTCCGGGAAGCGTCTGAAAACGGACTCGAACAGGCGGTCGTCTGTGGTCTGCCGGCAGCTATGCCGTTGACGGAGACTCACCTCGAATTACCCGACGAAAACATCTTTACCGTCCGCTTTGAGAACCCGATTCTCCCCTTTCCCGTCGCCGGCATGAGCGATGTCATGCCCTACCCGAGCACCCGTTTTTCGAGCTTCAACAAACGACTTCTTGAACAGTACAAATCCGCCTTTAAAAAAACCTTAAGTGACGCCGTCAGCAAATTTTCTCCAGATATCATCCATACTCACCATCTCTGGATCATGACCGCTCTGGTCAAAGAGCTTTTTCCTGAAATTCCGGTCGTCACCTCGGTCCACGGCACTGAATTGCGCCAACTGCAACTGGCCAAACAACTTTCCACAAATATTATCGAGGGCGTCAGTAAAGTCGACAGGGTTATGGTTTTAAACCATGACCAACGGCGGCAGGTGATTAAGGAGTATGGTTTTTCGACAGCGAAGGTAACAGTCACCGGAACCGGCTACCGCCAGGATCTCTTCTGCCGCAGTTTCTGCGCCAAAGAGGAGCTTGCGACCATTATATATGCCGGCAAGTTGAGCCGGGCCAAAGGAGTGCCCTGGCTGCTAAAAGCCTTCACAGAGCTTGAAGAAGAGTCGGTTTTATGGTTAGCGGGTGGTGGCGACGGCCCGGAAGCCGAAGCCGTCCGCGCTGTGGCTTCCACAAATGACCGAATACATCTGCTGGGAGAACTTTCGCAAATGGAACTGGCCGCCCGTTTTCAGCGCGCTCACATTATGGTTCTGCCCTCTTTTTATGAAGGTCTACCGCTGGTTTTGCTTGAGGCGTTAGCCTGTGACTGTCGGATCGTGGTCACCGATCTTCCCGGCATTCGCGAATTGGTCAGTGAAGAGGCCGTAGCTGAAGGGCTCGTGAGCTGTATCCCCAAACCTCCGCTAACGGGCCCCGACACCCTCGAAAAAGAACATGAAAAGCCTTTTCTTATAAATCTTAAGAAAGCTCTTTCCGAACAACTTGAGAGGGTCAAAGAGCAGCAATTCATCTGCTGTCACAGCCTGCAGAAAACCCTTGATGAAACAGGTTGGCATAAGGTATTTAACAGAGTTGAAAAGATCTATAAAGAAGTCCAACCAAGAGCCCGGGGTTAAGTGTGGATTACCTGACATTTTTTGGTTTTCAGGATGCTCCTTTTCGGCTGACTCCAGATCCCCAATATTTTTTCCCCAGCCACTCGCACCAGGAAGCTTTGCAGACCCTGCTCTACAGTGTCCGGGCCGGCGAAGGTTTCATCCAGATCACCGGCGATCCCGGCACCGGCAAAACCCTGCTTTTACGAACTATGCTCAAGGAACTCGGCGAGGATGTCAGAACCGCGCTGATCCTCAACCCAAACCTCCCTCCTCAAGACCTCTTAAGGGTTATTCTTGATGATTTTGCCATCACCAATGACAACCCCGACGTTTTTACCCGACCCAAAGATCAACTGATCCGACTGTTTCGTGACTTTCTCCTGCAAAAAGCCGAAGAGGGTGCCAAAACCGTCATTATTGTTGACGAAGCCCAAAACCTCCCTCTTGAAACAATTGAGGAGTTACGCCTGCTCTCCAACCTTGAGACCGACAAGCAGAAACTTCTCCAGATCTTTCTGGTCGGCCAGAGAGAGCTGGAAGAAAAAATCGAAGATAAAAGCCTGCGTCAACTAAGCCAGAGGATCACGATCCGCTACTGCCTGATGCCTTTCAGCCGCGAGGAGACAGCAACCTATATAAGCCATCGCCTCAAAATAGCATCCCCCAGTAATCCTGCCATATTTTCAACCGAGATTATCGACCTGATCTACCATTTCAGCCAGGGAACACCGCGCCTGATCAATATCATCTGCGAAAGAACCCTGATGGCTGCCTACATTGATGGCCAGACAAATATCACTAAAAATCATTACAACAATGCAGTTCGCAGCATCAAGGGAGAACCCAGCACCTCACCCCCTGCTAAAAGAGGGGGGAACCAAACCAACCTGAAAAATGCCCTTTTTCTCGCCCTTCTCCTGATTGTGGCAGGCGCCCTTTTTATCCTCTATCAGGAGCCCCGGATAAAGGAGCTATTTCTATCTAAAACAGCAACCCAAACCAATGCCAAGGCAATGGCACCAACCGAAGAACCAAAACAAAAAATTAAAGTCGAACAAAAGTCTCAAGCTTCTACTGCAGAGCTTCCTGAAAAGACAAAAAACGACACGGAGACACCCCCTTCCGACAAAGCCGAAATAACAACATCTCCAGATATCAAGCAAGAAAATAAGAAAGCTGTTGCAATACCAAAAAAGATTCCAACCCTTCCCGCTTCCCTGGTCGGATTTCCACCTAAGTCCTCTCTTCTGGTCGCCCACGAAGGGGAGCTGCTGGCCGATCTCTGGTTTAAAGAGGAAAGCAACTCAAAAGCTCTAGTCAGAGACCAGCTTCAACTTCCTGAAGGTTTACAACCCGGTCTCGCAATTGCCGGTCTGAACCGAAATAAGCCGTTCCTGTTTCACCCTTTAAACTTCCTTTACGGCACGCAACCTCAATTACCGGATCAATGGAATGATTTTTTCTTGAAAAATGAGAACCGAGTCATCCCCCTCATCATCCTGCCGATGATAACAACCATGGTTGAAGGATCGGCTATGGTTGAAAATAATGATGAAAAGTCTCAAACTGGTGAGCAACTGCGCCGAACCATCAACGGCTGGGCCGACGCCTGGCGCCAGCTGGATCTTGACAGATCTATGGCTTTTTACGCCCCGGTCATGACCATCTACGAACCCGGAAAGCTCAAACTCTTAAACTTTGAAAAAGAGAGACTCAAAATAATTAAAGAGCAGCTTTTTCAAAAAACAGAGAACTTAACTCTGGACTTAAGTGAACCACTCTGCCTTACAGACCCTCTCAACCCGAACCTGGCGATGGCCTTTTTTTACCAGAATTACCGTAGCGAAAAATATTGGGACAGAGGTTATAAAGCTCTCTTTCTAAGCCGCAGCCATCAAGGGGAAGAACCCGGCAAATGGCAGATAAGCGCCAAATTTTTCGTCCCGAGCAGATGATAATATGCAGACATCCAGACAAAAAGATCCCATCCTCTCAATCAGGGATTTAAGTAAAACCTACCACTGCCGTGAGGGAGATGTTGAGGCTCTGACCAATCTCTCACTCGATCTTGACAGAGGAGAAATTATCGGCATCTTAGGCCCCAATGGTGCCGGAAAGACCACTGCAGTAAAACTTATCATGGGTTTTATCAAGGCCACCCGGGGCAAGATCACCTTCAACATGGAGGAGCTTAAAGCGGCCGAGCCCAGGCCCCATTTTGGTTATCTGCCGGAGAGTTTTCGCCCCAATCCCAACCTGACAGTAGGCGAATATATCGGCATGCAGTACAACCTGGCTCTCCCGGACGGCACAATTACTAATAGAGGAGAGGCCGCAGCAAAGGTCTCGAACTTGCTCATCCAGGTCGGGATGGCGCCCTTTGCCAAACGCCGGATCGACCGACTCTCGAAAGGAATGGGGCAAAGGATCGGTATCGCTCAGGCCATCGCCGGCAACCCGGAACTGATGATTCTTGACGAACCGACTTCGGGACTCGACCCGATCGGTAAAAGCGAGGTTATCGACCTGCTCCTGACACTAAAAAACGAAGGTAAAACCATCCTCTTCTGTTCGCATATCCTGGCCGAAGTCGAACGCCTATGCGACCGCATCGGTATTATAGTTAATGGAAACTTACGTTTCTTAGGAAAAGTCGATGATTTTCTGACTCAACACCAGGCCAACGACCTTGATGAAGGTTTTAAAAAAGAGGTCAAATGCGCCACATCATAACTATTGCCAAGACCACCTTAATCGAGAGTCTCAGGGACAGAGTCTTTGTCGGACTGCTCTTTTTCCTGCTCTTTTTACTTGGTTTTTCCGCTTATCTAAGCACCCTCTCACTTGGCGATATCGCCCGCGTCATTCAAAACAGCGGCATGGCCGGCATGGCCCTGATCTGCCTCCTGGTCACTATTCTTTTCGGCTCCTTCTCCCTCTACCGCGAAGAGGAACGCAATGAACTCTACGTCATTTTGAACCGGGTCCCCCGACCCGCCTATCTCCTCGGCCGTTTCAGTGGTACGGCGATGATCATAATAATCTTCAGTCTGGTCAGCGGCAGCGCCCTTTTTCTATTGACCCTGCTCTTTGACGGAGAGCCGGCTTTCGGCCTGATATGGGCGGTACTCTGGAATATCTGTGAATTTACCCTGCTTAGCGGCGTCGCTTTTCTATTCTACGCTTTGGGTATCAGTTTCACCCTGAACGCCATCATGCTAATCGGTGTTTTTATTATCGGTCACTCTATGAAGGAGGCGATTGAAAGTTTTATCGCATTGGGCCGCTTCGGCTTGCCCCTGCATCTTCAAAGCGTTAAAATAATCTCCTACCTGATGCCCAACTTCGACCTCTTTGATTTTCGTCTCGAGATCATTCACCATGAACAGCTCCCTTTTAAACGGGTTCTTGCAGCCCTGCTCTACTGGTTCTTCTACCTTGCAGCCCTGCTTGCTGCCGCCGGAGCCCGCTTCAAAAACCGGGATCTCTAAAAAGCGCCATGAAAAAACTTTTTATTCTGGCCTCTATTTTCTATCTGACAGCGATCGGCATCAACTACAGCTCGCAGACCTGGTTTAAAAATCCGTTGCGCGATGACTTAAGACTTGAACCACCAGAAGCCGAAGCTCTGGAGTACTTAAGCCTCGACCATCGCGGCCTGTTGTCCGATATCCTCTTTATTCGAGCGATCCAGCACACCGGCAGCCTGGTCTGGAAACCACTTAATTTTGCCCTTGACAGTCCCTGGAAATATGCAATTATGGATCGCGTCACGCGGCTCGACCCGAACTATTACAACGCCTACCTCTTCTCCGCTATGGGCCTGATCCAGGATTTCGATGATATCCTCCTGGCCCGACCTATTCTCGAACGGGGCATTGAGGCTTTTCCCGAAAGCTGGGAGCTCCCCTTCTGGCTGGGCTACGATTTCTACCTCTACCAGAACGATTTCGCCACCGCCAGTCGCTACCTTTTACTGGCCGCAGAAAAACCGGATGCGCCCAAAAGTTTTTTCGCCCTCCTTCTAAAGACCTTAAATCGGCAGGGCGCCTATCATCAGGCTCAAGCCCTGATGAACAAAATGGCTGCCGACCAGCCCCCGGGAAGTGTAAAAATACTCTACGAGAAAAAAGCGGAACGCTTAAAACATCTCGCCAAGCTACAAGATGCTGCCGAAAGGTTCGCCAGAGAAGAAAAAAGGAAAATCGAAGGATTAAAAGAGCTGCTTAAAGCCGGCCTGGTCGAAAAGATCCCAAGCGATCCCTTAGGACAGGGTTACTATTGGAATCGTGAACAGGAACGTGTCGTGGCGGGAAAAGAGAACTTAAATCAAGCTGAAAAAAGCAAGTGATCATCGCCTTCTCTCATCTACTATCCTTGAAGAACGATAGGGAATGTCTGGGTAGCGGTTGACAAAGACACCACGGCGGATACCGGGTTCGATTTCATCGTCCATACCGCCATACCAGACACCAAAACCTGAAACCCGGGGGTTGCTATCCGTCCCGGTATAAACAAGATAGAAAAAACGAAAGCCTCGGTCGCCGCCCAAACGTCTCTTTTCTCGAAATGAGGTCAGATAGATAAGGCCGGGCTTAGGACTCGGCGCCCGCTTGAGATCATCATTGACTAAGTCAAAACAGGAAGCTTGGTTAAAAGGATTTCTAGGGATATCGTCGGGCGAGATGAGCATCTCGACACTGTTGAAATTGTCGCTGCCGGTATAGTGGTGGTGCAGGGGTTCACTTTTAAAATTGTTGTTTGTCGTTGAAACCCTCTCCATAAGGAAGTCTTTCGGGGTAAAAGAGGTATCGGCAAGCTGAGCGCGAACCTGGGAATCGGTCCACTGATTGATAAAGCTGGCGATCTCGGTCGCCTGTTGACGTACTTCAACAAATCGTGAAGTTTGCGCCGCCCGTTGAAAACGCGGCAGGATAACGGCCAGCATAAAACCAATCAGAGCCAGAACCAGAAGGAATTCCAGCAAGGAGAAACCCTTATTACAATTAGATAAACCAGGAAAGATTCTCAGCCTGACTGATTGCATAAATTTTTCTACCGGCGTCCGAGCCGGGCAGCAAAGACACCATTGCGCAGGCCGGTTATGGTACGTGACTCCTGACCGGCATGAACGGTATCCGTATCATTGGGGCCGAGACCTATGGTGGTAGCGTCGGTACCCTGAAAAACAAAGGCAAAATAGGCAAAATTGTGGTCTCCGACCGGATCGGAAGCGCTGCCGAAAGCGATGGCTCCCGGCGTCACATAGCCGGAAGTTTCAGGGTCGTTGGCACTAGCAAAGACTTGAGCCCCATTAAAGGGGTTACGCGGCATTTTCTCAGGGGCGATTATCGCTTCGACACTGCATTCGGGGGGATCATTGGCGGCGGCAAAATTGCTGTCGCCGCTGCAACGGCCCGGGATATCGATCTGACCGTTAGAGGCAATCCAGTTATTAAGATGACTCTGCCTGGCAATCCATTCCGACATCGGCAGCGATGCTGTAGTCGCCATTGAACCGTTATCATCCGCCAGACTGTAGAGGTAATGAAATTTTGTCGCCGAACTGTATTTCTCGACTGAGGCCTCAATCTGTTCCTCAGCCCATTGGTTGGCAAAAGAGGCCAGCTCACAACAATTCTGACGGATCAGAGCATATTTGGTATCGATATTAGCCCGCCAGGCGCGGGGCACGATCACAACCAGCAGCAGGCCCATGATTACCACGACCAGCAATAGTTCGATCAGGGTAAAACCGGCTCTGTGTTTACCTGTCGATGCCATAAGAAATCCACATACCTAACCTGAATTAGTTAAGGCGAGCCATAAAGACACCGTTACGGATACCGGCTAAGGAACCATCCTGGCCTGCATAAAAAGAGGTTGTCGGCAAACCGGCCGAACCATTTCCGGCCCCATCAGAACCGGGCAACGTTGTTGTCGCATCGGTTCCCTGAAAGAGCAACGAGAAGTAAGCCATCCCCGTGCTTTCCCCATGTCCGGCACAGCAGATCGCCCCCGGCACTACGGAACCGGTCGTTGCCGGGTCGCAGGCCGAAACAAAAACACTGGCCCCGTTAAAAGGGTTACGAGGAATTTTGCCGGGATCGATATTTTTTTCCACCGTCCCTTCAGGTGCGGCGGCAACGGAGTCTATAGTCCGACCACTGGGAATTATCAGAGCTGAAGGTCCGGCCCAATTACCAGTCGGCCGGGCAACCCACGAACCATAAGACCAGGACGGAAGCAACGCTCCACTACCACTGTAACCGGTCAAAGTGGTGTAGTAGTTAAATAGTGTGCAGCCACAGGTTGCATCCTGAGCCAGCAAACTCCCCTCGGCCCAGCCACTGGCAAAAGCTGCCAGTTCACTGCAGTTTTGTCGCACCAAACCATATTTGGCATCAACATTGGCCCGCCAGGCTCGAGGCACAATCACCGCCAGCATCAAACCGATAATAACCACAACAAGCAGGAGCTCGATCAGCGTAAAGCCAGCTTCATTATCACCATCAGGTATTTCATGATTACAATCTTGGTACTTTTGGTACTTAAACCTGTCAGACATATTAACCCTACTGAAGACAATACTTCAGTAATTTTAATTTTTAAATTGAAGACCCCACGTAACTATTCAGCCAATTTTTATATTTTAAAGTGTTCAGGTGGTTTTTAGTAACGTCTCGCGAAATTTCGTCGTTTTTCCCAGCGAATAGAGCCCA
>JANTGZ010000075.1 GCA_024762675.1 Thermodesulfobacteriota bacterium
TTATAAGTCTTGGGACACTGTTGCCGGATGGTTGGGTCCTCTCTGACTGGTTTGCTGTACCTTTGACTATTTTTGTTGTAGTCGGAATAACCAATGCAATCAACTTGGCTGATGGCCTGGATGGTTTGGCCGGCGGCATCACTATTATCACCTTTATGGTTTTGGGATACCTGGGATTTCAAGTGGGCAACCCTGTAGTCGTTATGGTTGCAGCGACAGTCATCGGTGCGATTTTTGGTTTTCTTCGTTATAATACTTATCCGGCAACCATTTTCATGGGTGATGCCGGCAGTCAACTGCTCGGTTTTCTGGCGATAGTTCTGGCGATTCAACTGACTCAGGAGAATGTCGCCTTAAGCCCCTTGCTGCCACTTCTCTTTTTGGGTTTTCCCATCCTCGATACCTTGACCGTGATGCTGGCCCGGATCTATCGTGGTCACTCTCCCTTCGTCGCTGATAAAAACCATTTCCACCATAAATTGATGCGTTTGGGGCTTTACCATTCAGAATCGGTTTTGGTCATCTATGTATTGCAGATGACAATGGTGCTTATGGCTTATGGGCTTCGTTACTATGATGATTGGCTGATATTGGGGGGGTACCTGTTGCTGGGTGCTCTGGTGACTCTTTTTTTCTATTTCTCCAGCCAATTCAAGTGGCGTCTTAAACGTCGCCGTCCGGGGGAGTATGGTGGGCTCCAGAAAGAGCTGGCAATATTGAATAAACTGACCCTGATGTTGAAGGTTCTGTTTCGTTTGTTGCAGGTTAATTTTGCCTTGGTTTTGTTAGTTATTGTTTTGTCGGTTAACTCAATACCGGGGTGGTTTGCCGGTCTCTCTTCAGGTATAGTCGGTTTGTTGCTTGTGATCATAATAATGCGGGTAAAATATTATGGTACGGCTTTACGGATGGCGGTTTATCTGACCTTGCCCATGCTGATCTATCTTGGAGCAACGCAAGTTAGTGGTTCTCCTATGTTTTCGTTGTGTGACTTGGAAGTTGTCCTGGTGCCGGCTTTTATCTCGCTGATAGTTTTATCTCTGTTGCTTTTGAAATTCACACGTCGTTCCGGTTATAAAAGTACTCCTCTCGATTTCCTTATTCTGGCGGTCGCGATATTAGTGCCGACGATAACCCCAAAAACCATAACCGGGGTTAGTATGGGGATGGTGGCTGTGAGGATGATTGCCGTCTTTTTTGCTTGTGAGGTGATAATTGAAGAGTCCCGGGGCCGGAACCGGTGGTTGGAGATAGTGGTGGTTGCGGCACTGGTTATCGTTGGTCTGAAGTGGTCATTTTCCGATCAGCTTTTTGCCTGGTTGAGATAGGGAGTTATGGATAGCTGTTAGGCTCGGATGTCGCGCCAGGCCGGATTGGTTTTAACCGAATAGTTTTTTAAAAAGGGGCTTTTTTTCACGCTTACGGGTTCCGAACTCTCCAGCCGAGGCCCGTAAATTTTGTTCCACGGTCGGCAGCTTTTCTCTTAATCTTTTAAGCTCAACCAGAGCCTTTTGGTAATGGATGTTCAGCTCCCAGCGTTTTTCGAGATTCTGCTGCGTAACCTGAAAAATTTCCAGGAGTAGTTGGTCTCGGCTTGAGAGCGAGGTAATTAACTTTTGTAAATGGTTAGCCTGAGATTCAACCATGCTCTCAATAAAAGATATTCTTGTTCGCAGTTCAGTAAGATTATTGTTTGTCGCTTGACTGTTTTCATGCTCTGGCTGTGGTGTGCTGTCCGCTTGCGTTAATTCATGATCATCGGCAGAAAAAAGGGAGCTTTCAGAGCGGGTCTTGCTCACGTCATTGATCGTGTTTTCGCTGATTGTTGTCAAACCGTCAGCATAGCCGTGAACCAGGGCCAAATCGCAAAGATAGTTGATTATGCGCGGAATGCCTTGGCTTTCGGTCCAGATCGCACTTATGGCTTCGTCACTGAACAGGGTAGCGTAGTGGGGGCAGCCGGAGATATGGAGGCGATGGCGGACATACTCCTTTATTTCTGCTTGGTTTTTAAGACCTTCGAGATGGTAGTGGACGGTAACTCGTTGAAGGAGTTGCCGCAGGTGGGGGCGGCGTAATTTTTGGCGCAACTCCGGTTGACCAACCAGGATAATCTGGATTAAGTGCTCTTTTTCGGCTTCCAGGTTTGAGAGCATGCGGATCTCTTCCAGGGTTCGATCCGGCAGGTTCTGGGCTTCGTCGATAATCAGGGCAACCCGTTTTTGGTCGCGATAGGATTCGAGTAGAAAATCCTGGAAGGCAGCGATCATCTCCCCCTTGTCGAGACTGTCGTGCTTTAGTTCGAACTTGCGACAAACAAGTTTAAAAAAGAGTTCTGGATCGACATCGGTGTGGCTGATCAAACCGATATGGAGATCTGTCGGAACCTTTCGCAAAAGATAATTTATCAAGGTTGTTTTGCCGCAACCAACCTCTCCTGAAATAACTACAAACCCTTTATTTTCATGGATTGCATATTCAAGATGGGTATAGGCATTGTCATGGCCGGAACTCATGTATAGGAAGTGGGGGTCAGGAAGCAGGTCGAAGGGTTTTTCCTCCATTGCGTAAAAATCTTTATACATGTGCTGTCAATTTCCTTTATTTCCGCGCTTTGTTGAGGGTTGTTCCGATAGTCACTCTCTTTATAGATGATGTCAGATTTGTTTGGGTAGTTGTTTTATGTTATCCGTCTGACGATGCCGTCATAGTTAAGCTGTGAGAAAAATGTAAATTGCTGATATAATTACCGATTCAGTATAACTTGTCGTGTTGAAAAAAACAACTGTTATTTTTAATGGAACTAGGTTGGTATGATTTATTGCTTGTTGAGATATTTTAAATCATGAGAATTATTGACGAATATACTTGCAAAAAATCAATCCATTTGGTAATGCCGAAGGGTAAGTTGACAGTGGACTCCGCGACAGTTATGCACTTCAATAGGCTTGGTTTGATTATGGCTGAGCTTGAATGTAACTAAAGAGAGCGCCGCAGAATGTCTAATGACGCTAGTGAATGGTTGATCTATATTGTTGGCTCGGGAAGCATGCAAGGTGAGTTGCTGGCTGCCTATCTCGAGAAAGAGACAGGTCTGCCTTGTCGTGTCGGAGATGGAAATGGGTTCTTTCCCGGAAATATGGTCTCCAACCGGCGCAGTATTATTTTTGGCGATTGTCAAGGTTTATCAGCTAATGTCATTCTTCGCAAACTTAGAGAAAATGGGCAATCAGAAGACTTTGAATCCTATGTAGTATTATTTAATGTTAATAGTGGATTGAGTATTGAAGAAGATCTCTTAACCCTGGGTGTCTGGGGGGTTTTTTATGAAGAAGACCCTCCTGTGAGTCTGCCGAGAGGGGTTGAGGCGATTAAGAAAGGCGAGATTTGGCTCTCCCGGCAGGTGATGAGCTCCTGCCTTGTAAATATGCGGCGGCGTGAGGGTAGCCAGCAGCAGAAGAGGTATGTTTTAAGTAACCGTGAACGTGAGGTCTTGCAGATGATCGCCGACGGTGCCAGCAATGATGACATCGCCGTTAATCTTTGTGTCAGTATTCATACGGTTCGCTCTCACATCTATCGTATTTTTAAGAAAATTGAGGTCTCCAATCGTCAACAAGCCTCACTCTGGGCGGCACAACATCTGTAAATTCATACTTTTTTACTACTCCAAAAACCCAAATTAGGCCTTTTTATGATTTTTTCATACTTTCTTCGTATTTACAACCTTCCTGATTTGAGTTATAACTGAAAGCATAGTCGGTATTTAATTACCAGTGATTTAATAATTTCTCTAGATTCATAATGAATCATTTGGGAAAAAGGTGGATGAAAATGAAAAAGATTTTGGCAGTAATGGCCTTGGCAATGATGTTGGTTTGGGGCGTTGGTGTGAATGGGGCGAGTGCTGGAACCATTGATTTTTTTGCACACGATTCAGCTGATGCATTTGCAGGTACTTGTGGTCCTGACGGTACCATATCAATAGAGTTGACACAGGTGTCAACCGGTAGTTATGGGCTTGATTATTCGACTGATAAATGGGCTAGTTATACAAGGTTGATTGATCCCGGGGCTGGAGTAGTTGTTAATACGGGTTTTACTTTGACAAATGTAGGCGTTAGTCAATTAGTCTCATTTCGTCTCACGGATGGTTCAACTGGTGGTGAAATTTACCAAGGGACCATGGAGTTTTCTGGTGCATCTTTATGTGATCCAACTTTATTTACTAAGATAGTGGTTGAATGGGATGATTCTTATGGATCAATAGAAATAGTAAATTCTTGTGAAGGATTTTCCCCTGTTCCCATTCCGGCTACCGCATGGCTTCTTGGGAGTGGTCTTTTTGGTTTGATTGGTATTCGTCGAAGGATGCAGAAGTAGCTCAAAACAAAAATTTAATATTTAAAAAGCCCGGCGCTTCAGGTTCCGGGCTTTTTTATTGGCATGAATAAAGGAGTAGGCTTTGAGGATTTTGCTGGTGGCCGGAGCGCGGCCAAATTTTATGAAGATAGCGCCGATATTTCACGCAGCTTCCGGACTGGAAGGTATTGAGTGTTTAATCGTTCATACTGGTCAACACTATGATTATGAGATGTCGCAGGCTTTTTTTGATGATTTAGAGTTGCCGAAGCCCGATTTTTTTCTCGAAGCCGGTTCCGGGTCTCATGCAGAGCAAACGGCAAAAATTATGGTCGAATTTGAGGGCGTTTGCCGTGAACAGAAGCCCGATCTTGTAATTGTCGTCGGTGATGTCAACTCTACATTAGCCTGCAGTATTGTGGCTAAAAAAATGTGGATCAAAGTGGCCCATGTTGAAGCTGGTCTGCGGAGTTTTGATCTTGATATGCCGGAAGAGATTAATCGGATGGTGACTGATGCCATCAGTGACTATTTTTTTGTTACTGAGGAGAGCGCCGTGGCAAATTTGGAAAGAGAGGGTAAGACTGCGGACCAGGTCTATTTTGTCGGCCATGTGATGATTGACAACCTTTTGCGGCAGGTGGAAAAGCTCAAGAGTCTTGATCGCCGGGCCTTAGGGGTTTCTAAATTAAAGGAGGATTTGCAGGGTCGTGACTATCTTTTTCTGACCTTACATCGCCCGTCGAATGTTGACGATGAGAAGGTCTTTTCCGGGATTGTCGAGGCTCTCAATGAGATCGCCGAAAAATACCCGATTTTGTTTCCGGTGCATCCGCGTACCGAAAAAATGATGCAGAAGTTTGGTTTGAAATTGTCTGATAATATTGTCCAGCTGGCACCATTGGGTTTTCGTGAGTCACTTTTCTTATGGCAGGATGCCGCCTTTGTCTTGACCGACAGCGGTGGCCTGCAGGAGGAGACAACCGCCCTTGGAGTTCCCTGCATTACTTTGCGTGAGAATACGGAGCGTCCGATTACGGTTGAGGTCGGGACCAATCTCCTTTGTGGAAGCCGACCGGCTGATATTTTGGCTGCCTGTGCGAAGGTGGAGAGTGGTAAGGGTCGACAAGGTCGGGTTCCGCCTTTGTGGGATGGTAAAGCGGCAGAGAGAATCTGGCAGATATTAATGCAGGATTCTTAGCGCGATCAGGGATTCTCTCTCCGCTATCAGCTGATTAATCATTCTAAATCACCAGCTTTGCTGGTGCAGTCATGATTTTAAAAGGCGTCTTGAAAATATCTTGACAGCCTTTTTCTTTTTCTGTATAGTTGCACGATTCGTTAACTATTAAAATATAAATAGATGCTTTCATTGATAAGTGGTTTTGGGGAGTGGTGATGAATGTTGTAACGGATACTAAATCGCGGGAAAATACTGGTGCAAGCGTCGATCTGGTAGCTTTGCACGCCTCTTTTTGTACCATTTTTTCTTCGCCTGTTCGTCTCCAAATAATGGATCTTTTGGCGCATGGAGAGGAGTCGGTGGGGGCTCTGGCGGCTAAGCTTGATGTTTCGATGGCCAACATTTCGCAACATTTACGGCTGATGCGAAACCAGGGAGCAGTGAGTTTTCGGCGGGATGGAAAAACCATCTACTATAATGTTGCCAACCAAAAATTTGTCGAAGGGATTATGAAAGTGCGTGAAGGTTTACTGGAAGAGTTGCGGAAGAGGGGAGGGCTTATCTGATGCGAAAGAAATATTTTGTTTTCGGGCTGTTTTTTGTGTTGATGTTTGGATTTTTGCTGAGCGTGGCGACAGCGGCGTTGAAAAAAGAGGCAAGTGAGGCGGCTGCTGGAAGCAAAACGACTGCCGATCACAGTCGTTTTGCTGAACTTGATAAACCATTCGCTTCGGGGCCGGAGGTTACCAGGGCCTGTTTGAAATGTCATAATCAGGCTGCCGGCCAAGTCCACCGTTCAATTCACTGGACCTGGGAGAGTAATGAAGGGAGTGAGAAGCCTTTGGGCAAGGCCCATGTTGTCAACAATTACTGAATGTCGCCACAATCTAACTGGTGCAGGTGCACCAGCTGTCACGTCGGTTATGGATGGAAGGATAAAGATTTTGATTTTGCTTCATCGGAGAATGTTGATTGTCTTGTCTGTCACGATAGCACCGGAACCTATCGCAAATTTCCTACCGCTTGCGGGGAGCCGGCCTATGAAGAGAAAAAGTTTGGGGGCAAAGTTTTCAAGCCGGTTGATTTGCGCACAGTAGCCCGGAATGTTGGTTCCACCAGCCGGACAACCTGTGGTCGCTGCCATTTTTACGGCGGAGGCGGTGATGGAGTTAAGCATGGAGATCTCGATTCGTCACTGTTAAAGGCGAGCAAAGCTCTCGATGTACATATGGATGTGAAGGGTTTAAATTACTCCTGTACCACCTGCCATGTGACCAAAGCTCATCAGATTTCGGGCCGTATTTACTCGCAACCAGCCCCCAACAAACATCAATTGGCGTTACCTAAAGATGATGGTGAACGGCTGGCCTGTGAATCCTGTCATAGTCAGACTCCACATAAAAAAGAGAATGTTTTAAACCATCACGTCGACAAGGTTGCCTGCCAGACCTGTCATATCCCTCGTTATGCCCGTGGCGGTGTTTTTACCAAAATGTGGTGGGATTGGAGTACGGCGGGAAAACTTGACAAAAATGGCAAAGTTATTGTTAAAAAAGATGAACACGGCAATCTCCTGTTTCACAGCAAGAAAGGGGGCATGGGCTGGGCTCAAGATGTGGAGCCTGAATATTTTTGGTACAATGGTTCAATGAGTTATTTTAGGTCTAGTGACAAGATCCCGCCTCAAAATGGGGTCAATAGGGAGCCTTCTAAAAGTCTCGAGATCAACTCCTTAAAAGGTGATTATGAAGACTCCAAGGCGCGAATTTTTCCCTTTAAGGTCATGCGCGGCAAACAGCCTTATGATCCGGAAAACCGTACCTTGGTGATTCCCCACTTATTTGGTAAAAAGGGTACCGGGCCCTACTGGGGGGACTATGACTGGGAAAAGGCGGCCGAGGTTGGTATGCGAGAAGCGGGTCTGCCGTTCAGCGGTAAAATAGATTTTATCGAAACTGGTATGTACTGGCCGATCACCCATATGGTGGCGCCCAAAGAGCAAGCTCTCTCTTGTGAGGAGTGTCATAGTCGTAACGGACGCCTGGCAAACCTGGACGGTTTTTATCTGCCGGGCCGTGATCGTTGGCGTATGTTGGATAGTCTGGGCTGGGCGGCTCTAGGGTTGACCCTGCTGGGAATATTGTTGCATGCCGGTTTGCGTTTTGTCAGTGCCGGTCGTAAGGGAGGGCAATCATGAAGGTAAAACTCTATCTTTATACTAGATTTGAGCGTTTTTGGCACTGGTCTCAGGCTTTTTTGATCATTTTCCTAATGGTTACAGGTTTTGAGGTGCATGGCAGTTATAAGATTTTTGGTTATGACGCCGCCTGCCGCTGGCATAATCAGGCAGGGATAACCCTTCTGGCTTTAAGTGCATTTGCAATTTTCTGGCACCTGACTACCGGTCAGTGGCGCCACTACCAGCCAAGTTTTGATAATTTGAGAGGCATCATAGGGCACTATCTTATCGGTATTATGCGAGGAGATAAACACCCCTTCCATAAGAGTGAAGAGCGCAAACTCAATCCCCTACAATCTTTATCATATCTCTTTTTAAAGGTGGTTATTTTGCCCTTACAGTTGGTTTCCGGCCTGTTATATTATTACTATAACGAGTGGATTAACTGGGGGATAACGGCCCGGCTTGATGGGGTTGCTTTCCTGCATACGGCTGTCGGTTTTGTTCTGCTTCTCTTTCTGGTGGTACATATCTACCTGACCACCACCGGCGGTACTTTATTATCCTATACTAAATCGATGTTTACCGGCTGGGAAGAGGTTGAGGAGTAATTAAGAATCCAAGAATTGGGGCTGATCATAAAAGCCGTCAATTCGCCGATTGATTTAGGATTTCTAAACTGATATAAGGCGCCGGAAAAGTTTTATCTCTTGAATGTATAGAGAGAACGATTTTACGGTGTCATAATTAAGGCTGTCTTGAAAAATTCTAATTTCTCAAGACAGCTTTAAAAAAGACGGGTTCGTGAAAGAGTTCGTCTTTTTTATTCCATCTGGAAAAAATAAATGGAGGTTGAGAGGCAGATGCCCACAAATCTGGAAGAAAAATGTATTAATACGGTTCGTTTTCTGGCAGTCGATATGGTTGAAAAGGCCAACTCGGGGCATCCGGGAATGCCGATGGGGGCCGCTGCTATGACCCACACCCTCTGGAGTAGTTTTCTTAGGCACAATCCTGCTAATCCACAGTGGCCCGATCGCGATCGATTTATCCTCTCTGCGGGCCATGGTTCGGCTCTGCTCTACGCCCTGCTTCATCTTTGCGGTTATCCTTTAAGCCTTGATGATCTGAAAAACTTTCGCCAATGGGGCAGCCTGACTCCGGGCCACCCCGAGTACCGACATACACAGGGGGTTGAGACCACCACCGGTCCGCTCGGCCAGGGGCTGGCCACCGGGGTTGGTATGGCGATGGCCGAAAGAAGCTTGGCCGCGACCTTTAACCGGCCCGGATTCCCGGTGGTCGATCACTTTACCTACGCGATTGTCGGCGACGGTGATTTGATGGAAGGGATTTCGCATGAAGCCGCATCGCTGGCCGGCAATCTTAAGTTGGGAAAACTTATCTATCTGTACGACGACAATCACATTTCGATCGAAGGAGATACCGAAATCACCTTTACCGAAGACCGTGCCGCCCGTTTTCGGGCCTACGGCTGGCAGGTGATTGAGGTTGCCGACGGTAATGATTGCGCGGCTATAGCCGCAGCTTTAACCGTAGCCCGCAAAGATCTTGAACATCCCAGCCTGATTGCAGTTCGTACTCATATCGGTTTCGGCAGTCCGGCCAAACAGGATACCGCCTCGGCTCATGGTGAACCTTTGGGGGCGGAAGAGATTATCAAGACTAAAAAGAATCTCGACTGGCCTGTTGAGACGAGCTTTCTGGTTGAGGGTGAGGTCTATGAGAGCTATCGACATGTAAAAGAGACAGGGGCCAAAGAGGAAGAGAAGTGGCAGAGCATGATGACTGCTTACAAAGATAGTTTCCCCGAATTGGCAGCCGAATGGGAGCGTCGCCAGGCCGGCGCTTTGCCGGCTGGTTGGGAAAAATCTTTGCCCGCCTTTCCGGCCGACGAAAAAGGTTTCGCAACCCGGGCAATTTCCGGTAAAGTAATCAATGCGCTAGCTGGAGTTCTGCCGGAGATGATTGGCGGTTCTGCCGATCTCGGCCCCTCCAACAAAACCCACATTAACGAGGCTGCGGATTTTGCCGCGCCCGATTTTGGTGGCCGCAATATCCGTTTCGGAGTCCGCGAACATGCTATGGGGGCCGTTCTCAACGGTCTTGCCCTGCATCGGGGCGTGCGGGTTTTTGGCGGCACTTTTCTGGTCTTTTGTGATTATATGAAACCGGCAATTCGCCTGGCCGCAATGATGGGCCTGCCGGTCGTCTATATTTTCACCCATGACAGTATCGGGCTTGGCGAAGATGGCCCGACCCATCAGCCGATTGAACATCTTGCCAGCTTACGAGTTATTCCCAATCTGACCGTGATTCGTCCAGCCGATGCCAATGAAACTGTAGCTGCCTGGAGAGAGGCCCTGTGCCGTCAGGATGGCCCTACGGCCCTGATTTTGACCCGTCAGAATGTTCCCACTTTGGCACCGGTTCTAGATAAAGCGGCAACGGAGTTGCACCGGGGAGCCTACGTGATAACCGAGGTTGAGAACGGTGCTGCCGATATTACCTTGATTGCTACCGGTTCAGAGGTCTCTCTGGCGTTTGCGGCGGCCGAGGAACTCAAGGATAAAGGAGTTCTTTCCCGGGTTGTAAGTATGCCGAGCTGGGAACTTTTTGCACGTCAATCAAAAGCCTACAGGCATCAAGTTCTGCCTCCGGGGGGGAGTCGACTGGCGATTGAGGCGGGCTCTTCAATGGGTTGGCATAATTATCTGAATGGCCGTGGTGATGTTATATCAATAGATCATTTCGGTGCCTCAGCTCCGGCCTCAGAACTCTTTCAGCAATTTAGAATTACCCGAGAAGAAATTGTCAGGCGGGCTTTGAAAGTAGTCAGTAGTCAGTAGTCAGTAGTCAGTCGTCAGTTATTTGTGATTCTTACTGAAAACTGAAGACTGATCACTGACCACTAATAAAGAGGTGTGCTCATGTCCGAGATTGTCTTGAACAGCCTTGAAATTCAGGCTGGGGCAGAGGCTGCGGCGCTGGTTGAGCGTTTGATTCAGTGGGATAAAGATAGAGTCGGCAGCCGAATCTGGAAGCGTGACGGTAGTGTCTGGATTGAGGATCCACAGCTTGCTGAGAACACCCCTGAATTGAGTAATCGTCTGGGCTGGCTTGAACTGCCTGAGAAGATGGCGGTTGTTGTTGCAGAGCTTGACGAATTTGTTCAGGAAGTGGTGGCCGCCGGTTTTACGCGGGTTGTTGTCTTGGGAATGGGCGGTAGCAGCCTGATTGCTGAGGTTTGGGAGAGAGTCTTTGGCGTTACAGCGGGCTTTTTACCGGTTACCATCCTCGATAGCACCCATCCTGTAGCTGTAGCTCGCATAGCTGAAACCGGAGCTCTGGAGAGCACCCTTTTTCTGGTTTCAAGCAAATCGGGAGGTACCCTTGAGACCTTCTCTTTCTTTAACTATTTTTACCATCAATTAACCCTTCTAAAAGAAAATCCCGGCAAAAATTTTGTTGCGATCACCGATCCCGGTTCGAGGCTTGAGAATCTGGCCCGGGAGAGAGGTTTTCGTAAAATTTTCTCAACGCCACCTGAGGTTGGCGGTCGTTATTCGGCTCTGACCTGGTTTGGTCTGCTGCCGGCGGCCCTGCTTGGTCTGCCGGTCAAGGATCTCCTGATTCGGGCCCGGACAATGATGACGGCCTGTGCCCCGGGGGTTAATGCAACGGACAATCCGGCCCTGCGACTGGGAGCTTTTTGGGGTGAGATGGTGCGGCTTGGTCGCGATAAGCTGACTCTTGTATTGTCTCCACGTCTGCAGCCTTTTGCCGTCTGGCTCGAACAACTGCTGGCCGAAAGTACAGGTAAAAAAGGTTGTGGCCTGGTGCCGGTTATTGTTGATGGGTATGAAGAGCTGCCTTTTCTCGACAAACATAAAGAGCCCGCTGAAGATCGTCTTTATCTCTTTATTCGGCTTGCAGATGATGAAAACTCAGCACTTGATACAGCTTTAGTTCAAGTTCAGGCAGCTCAAGAACCATCAGC
>JANTGZ010000076.1 GCA_024762675.1 Thermodesulfobacteriota bacterium
GGCTGCGGCCCGGATCAAGCTGGTAGTACCAGATCTTGCGGGTGGGGGCGCCCTTCTCGAAGAAGAGCACCACGGTTTTGACCCCGGCGCCAAGGAAGGTGCCGCCGGGGCAATCGAGGATCGTATGCAGGTTGCAGCTTTCCAGCAGCTCCTGGCGCAAAGCTTTGGAGGCGTTGTCCGAATTGGAGAGGAAGGTGTTCTTGATGACCACCGCCGCCCGGCCCCCGGCCTTGAGCGACTTGATGAAATGCTGCAGAAAGAGAAAGGCGGTCTCGCCGGTCTTGATCGGGAAGTTCTGCTGGACCTCCTTGCGCTCTTTGCCGCCGAAGGGAGGATTGGCGAGGATCACATCGAAGCGATCCTTCTCCTGAATGTCGCTGATGTTCTCGGCCAGGGTGTTGGTGTGGATAATGTTGGGCGCGTCGATGCCATGCAGAATCATGTTCATGATGGCGATGACATAGGCGAGGCTCTTCTTCTCCTTGCCGTAGAAGGTCTTGGTCTGCAGGGCCTCCAGTTGGCTGGTGGTCAGGCTGCCGCCGTCTTTGGGGTGGCGCAGGTAATCATGGGCTTCGCAGAGAAAACCCGCCGACCCGCAGGCACCATCGTAGATGCGCTCCCCGATCCGGGGCTTGATCACCTGAACCATGGCCCGGATTAAGGGCCTTGGCGTGTAATATTCGCCCCCGTTACGCCCGGCGTTACCCATGTTCTTGATCTTCTCTTCATACAGGGCCGAGAGTTCATGTTTCTGATCCTGCGAGCGAAATTGCAAGCTGTCCATCAACTCCAAGGCATCGCGTAAGCTATAGCCGCTCTGAAATTTGTTTTTTATCTCGCCGAAGATCTCACCAATTTTGTATTCGATGGTATCGGGGCTGGTTGCCCGCTGCTTGAACCCTTTGAGATGTGGGAACAGTTCGTTATCAACAAATTCAATCAGATCATCACCGGTCAGGGCGGTATCGTGATCAAAAGAGCCGTCCGCCTTTTTGGGCGCGGTCCATCGCGACCACTGGTAGTTGCCGTCAATGATGAAGTCGTAGGCTTTACCTTCCAACTCGGCCCGCATCGCTCGCTCGCGCTCCAGGTCATCCAGATACTTGAGAAACAGCATCCACGAGGATTGCTCGGTGTAGTCGAGTTCGGAGGAACAGCCCGCCTCTTTCCAGAGGACATCGTCGATATTTTTAAAGGTTTGCGCGAACATTTATCCTCTCTGATTTTCGGTCGTGGTGGATCGGTTTCCGCTTGTGGCAGTTTACGAATCGGGCAGCATAGATCAGTCCCGGCTGAAAATACATCTATAAAGGGGGGAAATCAAGTATTCTTTAGTAACATTGCGTTCAGGTAGCGCTTGTCTTGCGGCTTCAAGGTTTTGAGTTTATTGTCGGTTAGTCTGGAGATATTCACCGATGGATAATAATTGTACGCTCTTTTTTTAACTCCTGCATCAGTTCTTTGAATAGTTTTTGTTGACGTTCACTGGTTAATTTTTCCTGGGCTTGTTTGAACTTGAGATTGGGATGGGTTGTCAGGTAGGTGTTGACGGTGGCGTCATCAATTGTTGCCGGCCTGGAGACCTTGTCGGTAAGAAATTGGCGCAAGACAATTGTCTCATGCTCACTTGAGTTAAGGGAGCCATGCTTTTTTAATTCGGGAGCTTTAAAATAACCTTTAGCGCGCGCCTCCTCAAGTAGCAGAGTACGATTGATCAGATTATCGAGATGTTTTTTTCGGGTTTCAAGATCGCTCTGACAGAAGTTACCGGGATTTTTGAATAGTTCAAGATATTTGTTAAAGTCGACCAGGGTAATCTGCTGCTGATCGATGGTGGCCAGGATCTCATTTTCTCTGAGCTCGAAGCCGGCCGCCACATTTGATAGCAGCATAATGAATAAGAGCAACAGCCCAAATTTCTTTTGCATTATTTTTTTCCTGTATTTGTCAAAAATATCTTTTTTAGGAGTTTCAAGAGGAGAGTGAAGTTACTTCGGCTTCACCCTCCTCTTTTTTTATGATCAACCCGAACCGGTATCGGGATCCAGGGAGAGGATGTATTCGTCTATCGCATCAAGCTCTTCCTGGGTGATGTCAGAGCCTTTTTTGTTTGACATTCTCTTTATCGTTTCAGACATGCCTTTTTTGTCTTTGTGGAATTTTTTTATGCGGTCAGGGTTATGACACTTGCTGCATTTGTTTTCAAAAAGCAATTTATGGGGATCTTCAGCAGCTCCAGGAGTTGCCGGTGCCAAAACTGAGGCTGCCAGCCACGCCAGGCAGATAAGCAGGTAAAAAAATTTACGCGTCATTGTATTTCTCCTTCTGTTTCTTGCCGGAGGTGCCCAAGAAGCACCTCCGGCAAGAAAGTATTAAAATCTGTTAGTGAACCTCGTCAAAAGGGGCTTTAGACGGCAATTTCAAGTCGATTGCCTGCCTCTTTAATTCGCCCATATCCTTCTTGAAGCGCTCCTTGTGGGCTTCGAAGACCGGATGCGGCGGATACTTGGTGCCGAGGTAGTGCTCCTTGTTGTTGTAGCGTTCCATCCAGATATCCCATTGCTCTTTAGTCAAGAGACCCTGATTGACCGCTTCTTCAATATTGGCCTTGATCTTTTCCCAGTAATCGGGAATGATTTTATAGAGGACCGGTTTGCGGTTTTTCTCGGTCCCGATGCCCCATTCGTTACCCGGAAAATCATAGAGTTTGTAGGGCATGAATTTGGTCGGGCTGGTACTCTCTGAGATCTTTTGAGCCTCCTCGTCGCCATGTTCTGCACCCCAGTTGATCATCTCCTGGAGTTTGTGCTGCATCTCCCAGACCCCATGCCATTGGGTATAGTCAGCTCCCATCATCTCGGAACCGTGGCGAAAGCGACGGCCTTCGTGATGCCAGGTTTCATACATCAGTACTTCAGGTTCCTCGTCCCAGCCGTTAATGACCGGATTAGAGTAGAATTTGCCGTTAAGTTCGGTGCGGCTGACAAGCCCGCTGGCTGTATATTTTTTATTCCAGTAGACAAAGGCCCGGCGGATCTCGTTGTACTGGAGGTTAACCAGGTCGGCAATCAAAAGATAGTTGTCGGTAAAGGTTTGTGAATGACAATTTACGCAGACACCGGCCATGCGTTTCCGTTTATCTTCCCAGCTGCCCAGTTTTTCATCATACCAGACTGTCCTGAAGCTCCATGGAGCCTGTGATTCCCAGGCCAGACGGGCACTGACGTTATGCGTCGCTTTGACACCGGGTACGGCATCCATATGGCAAGTCGTACAGACCGGAACTTCGATGGGGATCGGATCTTTGTCTGAGCTCCTAAAGCCCATATCTACCCGGCCTTGAACCTCAGCCTTGAAGATGTTGCCGTGTTTAGACTCTAAGTAGAGTTCAATGTGGGGGTGATCGGGGCCGATATGACATTCGCCGCAGGTTTCCGGCTGCCGGGCGACCGCGATCGAAAAACTGTGTTTCGGGTGGCAGGCATCACACTCTCCAACACTGCCGTCGGGCCACATATTGGTAATCTGGTGACACTCTTCGCAGCCGTGTTTGGTGCCTATGATCGGTTCGAAAACAGCCCGGTCGGCATTGGCGTATATCCAGAAAGGAAAGGCGTGTTTACTTTCGGTAAACTCCTGGACCTCTTCTTTGTGGCACTTGGCGCAGTCTTTTGGGGTTGGGGTCTGGGCCACCAGTGTACTCGACTCGGGGCAGGTGAAGGCGTCAAAATCGCCTTTTTCGGCCGTATGACACTGCACACAGTCAATCCCTTTGGCGGCGTGCATACTGCCTTCCCATTGGGTTATCATGTTGGGAGCCACACCTTTGCGTTTATGACATTCCAAACAAGGTTTACTGGCATCACTGACATAGATTTTGTGAGGTTCCATGCCCATTTTGGTGGCAAAACGAACCGATTCGTAGCGGGCGACGAGGAAAAGGGCCGCCAGCAGGAAGATGCACATGATGAACACCAACCATTTTTTTGCGCTTGAATCCATGGTTTATCTCCTGAAAATAAAAGGTTATAAATGGTTAAAAAGTTTTACTTTGTCATCAATGTGGTATAGCTTCCAAGATCATCAGCGAAGTGACAATGACCATGCCGATAACTCCGATAAAGATCGGCAGACTCTTGTTGCTGGTGGCTTTGACAATAAAATTGTCGACCAGCGGCCAACAGATAAAAATGCCGACGACTATCATGGGAAAGAAGAGACCGATAACCTCAGGTGTCATCTTGATCCATTTGTACATCGGATAAAAATACCACTCCGGCTTGATATGTTCCGGTGTGATCAGAGGGTTGGCTTTTTCTCCAACTTCAACCGGCAGGACAATTGCCAGGACACAGCAGAGGAAAAAGAGAAAAAGTCCAATATTGATCTCGGTCAGAACATGATCCGGGAAAAAGCGGTAACCATCTTGTGATTCTTGCTGTTTATTACTCATGCTTATACTCCTATTCGTCACCGCGTGAGAGGCCCTTGACAACTTCCCGCTGGATACCGACCAGATGTTCGGTTACGCCGTGCAGGCGGATCAGAACGATATGGACAAAGACCATGAGGAACGTGATACTCGGCAGGATTGCGGCGTGGAGGATGAAAAAGCGGTTCAATGTCGCTTCACCGATAGCTTCGCCACCCAGCATAAAGCGGGAGAGAAAGGAACCGATAAGTGGGGTTTTGGCCGCAATTCCGGTACCGATGGTCATAGCCCAGTAGGACATTTGGGTGTAGACCAGGGAGTAGCCCGTAAAGCCCAGGCCAAAGCATAGCAGCAGGAGAATGGCACCGGTCATCCAGCATAACTCCCGTGGATGACGGTAAGCCCCGGTAGCAAAAACTCGGATTGCGTGCAGTGACACAGTCACGATCATGATCTCCGCACTCCAGCGATGGATTGAACGCAGCCACCAGCCATATGGGATTTCCGTAGTTATTTTGACCACGCTTTCGTAGGCCATATCGGGATGGGGAACATAGTGAAATGAGAGCATCATGCCGGTGATTACTAAGATCAGGAACATGACCGCCGGGACGCCGCCCAGACAGTACCACCAGAGTTTCATGTGGTGGGGCAGAATCTCTCCTACCGCTTCCTCTTTGACCTTATTCCAGTCAACCGGCAGGGTTTTGTCGATCCAGCCTTCATCTTTTTTGACATCTTCCATAAGCTACACCTCTTCCAGGGCGACATAGATATTGTCGTCCTTAACCGTCACCTTAAACTCATCAAGCGGGCGTGGTGGCGGACCTTTGATGTTTATGCCGTCAGCGTCGAAAAACCCTTCGTGGCAGGGGCAGTAAAATTCCTTTTTCAGCTGATGCCATTCGACTTCGCAACCTAAGTGGGTGCAGATTTTAGAGAAGGCTTTGACTTGTCCGTTGTTGTTAACTAAAATCCCCTTACGACCCGAGGCGTCGATAAATTCCCGGGCTACGCCGGGTCTCAACTCTTTCAAGTTGGTCACCAGGACATCGACAAATTTCTTCACCTTCGCTTTGGGCACCAGATAGCGAACCCCGTAGACTCCGGCAGTGCCTATAGTGGCAACCAAGCCCACGGTCATGGCCGCATTGGCAAGAAAATCCCGGCGGCTGACTTCTTGGCCGCCACCGTCTTTTTCACTCATACCCTTCACCTCCCTCTCTTGTTTGTGATTTTTCTTTACCCGGGCCTTAACCTCCTAAGCCCAAGGCATAATCAGATGATGATTAGCTTGATCACATCATCCATCATTAATATAACTGGGTTTTATGTAAAGGTGCAGTTAAAGATGTTAAACTGAAGTTAATTATGTTAGAATCTTTTGATTACAGTCGGCAAATAGGGGCTTTTAAGTTTCAGTTTTGGCCTGAAAATATGGGAAAAGAGTTGTGGAGCAGATTCGTTTGGGGCTTGGAGGAAAGTATCTGGTTGCTGTGGTCGGCTTGATTCTGTTGGTCGTTTCGATAAGTTTCACCAAGCTCTACAAGATTGAAAAGCGTTTTATTTTAGGTCAGCTTGAGGGGCAGGCCCGACTTTTGGGCCAGCAGGTTCTTTTGACCAGAAGCTGGCTGGCTGATCAGGGTGGGGTTTATGTTGAGGCTCAGGAGGGTCGTAAAGTCAACCCCTATCTACGGAACGGATCCCTTGAGACGACTGAAGGCAGGCATCTTCTGCTGCGTAACCCAGCTATGGTTACTCGTCAACTTTCAGAATATGCTGCCGATCGTAGTCTCTATCGTTTTCGCCTGACCAGCACCCACTTGATTAATCGTAATAATGCTCCAGATGGGACTGAGCGTAGAGCCCTGGAAATTTTTGGTCGGGGTGAAGAGAATGAATACAGCCTTCTTCAGACCCTTGATGGTGAGTCGGTATTTCGTTTTATTAAAGCTCTATATATCGAACCTTCATGTCTGAAATGTCATCACTATCATGGTTATAAAGTCGGCCAGCTCAGAGGTTGCTTGAGTGTTATTATTCCCAGCTCTGCCGCAGCGGCCCGGATCGTTGCCCTGCATCGCTCTCTGCTGTTGGATGCTGGCTTGATTGTGCTGTTGACGGTTATTGTTCTTATGCTTTTGAATCACGCCTTGACAGTGCGTCCTTTAAAGCGTTTGAACCGTCAGGTAAAAAGATTTGAAAAGGATATCGATGCGGTAGTCAACGCTGCTTCACGCACTGATGAAATCGGGGTCCTGGCACAAAGCCTGGAGAAGATGACTCTGACTATTAGCAGCCAGCAAAAAAGCATGGAGAAACGGATTGTGCGGGCGACTGAGAGCCTGCGCAATGTCAACCGTGAACTAGTTGAAGCCAATCGTAGTCTGCGGCAGCAGGATGCTCTGAAAAGCGATTTTTTAGCAACTGTTTCGCATGAGTTGAGAACCCCGTTGACGACGATCCGTGGTGGGGTTGACTATCTTCTGCAGACTGTTACTGAGCGTGAGCAGCGGCTCTATCTTACCCTTCTTGAACGTAATATTCAGGGGCTTGTCGAGATGGTTAACAACCTTATCGACCTGGCCCGAATTGACCTGGACCGGGTGGAACTCGACCTTGAGGAGGTTGACCTGACGGCCCTTCTTAAGGAGGTCATTATCCTTTTTGCGGCCGCCGGAGAGGATAATCGAATTGCGGTTAGAAGTCGGGGGTCTTTGCCGGAGGTCACGGTTACCGGCGATTATCGACGTTTAAACCAGGTTTTTATGAACCTTCTGCATAATGCAGTCAAGTTCTCAAGTTCTGATACGGTGGTCGAAATTGAGTTGCTCGGGCGGGAAAAAGTGATAGAGGTAAGCGTTATCGATCATGGGCCCGGGATTGATGAAAAGGATCTTGAAGCCATTTTTACACGCTATCGGTATGGCCATAAAAGTGGCGGCCGATCCGGTAGTGGACTCGGATTGGCTATTGCACGGGGCCTGGTTGAAGCCCACGGTGGTTCTCTGCGGGTCGCAAGCCGTTTAGGGGTAGAGACGGTTTTTACGGTAACCCTGCCGGTTTAGTTGACTGGCGACTATTCGGAGGAGTGATGAGTAAAAACAACAATCTGATTATGGTGGTTGATGATGATCCCGATATCCTGACGGTTCTCGAAGGTAATCTAAAGCTGGCTGGATTCAGGGTTGCAACTTTTACATCAGGGCTCGAAGCCTTGGCAGTTATCAGAAACGGGACGTCGCCTGACCTTCTGGTTCTCGATCTGACCCTGCCCGATATCGACGGGATTCAGCTCTGTCGGCGCTTGCGCGAACAGCAGTTCGATTTGCCGGTGATTATGCTGACTGCTCGTGATGGACTCTCGGATAAGGTCTTAGGTTTAGAGTGCGGGGCCGATGATTATGTCGTCAAGCCGTTTGCTTTTCTAGAACTACAGGCGCGCATCAAGACCTGCTTGCGGCGGCGCCAGGAACCAGCAGCCGGCAAGGGAGAGCCTGATTCCTTGAATCTTGGCAGCCTTATGATCGATCGTCGGAAACGTTTGGTTCGAGTTGCTGATAAGGAGGTTGAGTTGACTAAAAAGGAGTTCAGCCTGTTATCTCTTTTAGCGGAAAACCAAGGGCGGGTCATGACCCGGGAGGATATTCGTAAAGTTCTCTGGGGACCGCAGCAACTCTACTCATGGAGCCGGACCATCGATGTTCATATCCGTCACCTGCGCCAGAAAATCGAGCTCGATCCCGAGCATCCCACCCTGATCCGTACGGTTATCGGGGTCGGTTATCGTCTTCAGGCAGACTGATTCTCAGGCCTGCGCTTTCTTGCTCGATTTCGCTAAGGTCATCATGGTAATCACTTCTGAGTAATGCGGTTTAAAAGCCCTCGAAATCATCGGTGGTGTTATCGTCATCGTCAAAGGGGGTGCTGGTGGTCGCCGATGGAGTTGCTTTTCCGGGATTTACCTTGGTTGAACCATATTGCAGTTGGGTTGGGGGCGCTGTAAGTTGCCTTGCAAACTTTCTTGGTAGTGTTGTCTTGTGAGTGCGTTTTCCGCCAACCATGGCGTTAAGATCGCCGACAAAGTTGTTCATCTGTTCAGCCAGGGCATTGAGTTCTTCGGCAGCGGCGGCAGATTCTTCAGCGTTGGCAGCGTTCTGTTGGGTTACCATGTCCATCTCGGAGAACGCGATGTTGATCTGGCTGATTCCTATGGACTGTTCCTGGGAGGCGGCGGAGATCTCACTGACCAGTGCACCGACCTTGCTGCTTTTTTCGACAACTCCGGAGACGGCAGTCAAAGACTGGGCAGCAATTTTACGACTTGTACTCACCTTGTCAACTGTACTTCCAATCAGTTCAGCCGTCGATTTGGCAGCTTCAGCACTGCGGGCAGCAAGGTTTCTGACCTCATCGGCAACCACCGCAAAGCCGGCTCCAGCCTCACCGGCGCGGGCCGCTTCGACGGCCGCATTCAAGGCCAAAAGGTTGGTTTGAAATGCAATTTCATCAATACTTTTAACTATTTTCTGGGTTTTCTGGCTGGCTGTATAAATATCTTCGGTCGAATGCTTGAGATTGGTCATCGCCTGCGCGGCGCTGTTAACGGCATCATTTGCTTCTATGGTCAAGCGGTTGGCCTGGTCGGAGTTGTCGGCATTTTGTTTGGTCATTGACGACATCTTCTCGACCGACGCAGAGGTTTCTTCTAGAGATGCCGCCTGTTCCGACGAGCCTTCCGCCAGGGACTGGCTCGATGAAGAGACTTGGCCGGCCGCCGTCGCGACAAGATGTGAGCTTTCGGACAAGGCGCCAATTATCCGGTTCAGACTTTTGGCGATGCCGTTGCTGATGAAATAGGCTAATAAAATACCGATGGCGAAGGCAATCAAGCTTAATATGGTGACGGCCATTTTGGTTTTTTGGGCCGCTGCCACCATAACTTCGTCGGTCATTACATTATTGTTTACGGCAATGTTGATCTGGTGCAGGAGTTTTCTGGTTTGGGCCAGGGCTGGTTTGGTATCTTTGGCAAAAATTTGGTTGGCCTGTTGGAATCCAGCCACCATTTTATGGGCCTGTTCCTCCATGGTGCGTAGCAATTCTTCAGTCTTTTTGAGTGAGGGCAGGGTTCTTTCATTAAATATTCTGAAAGCCTCCTGCTGATTGTCTGTAACTTCAGTTTCAGCCGCAATGACATCAAGGATCAGTTTTTCACATTGTTTAAGGGCTGGGATCGTCTCTTCGGTATATATTTTTCCAGCTTTGGCAACGTCGCTCTTTTTCAGAGCGCTGCCTATGAAAATTGCACTTCGATGCAGGGTTTTGTGAGGTTCTCTGATCTCTCCGAGAAAGGACGTAAAGGCCGGGAAGCTGCGAGCGTATCGGGTTGCTTCAAGGCTGTTTAAAAAGAGTCCCAAAGCGCACCTTGAAGCGTCGATCTCCACCTTAAGGGAGTTACTTTTTCTAATAATTGCACTGGCTATATGTTCACCCCAGACCCGATGGTCATCTAGGCGGGCTCTTAGGGTGTCACTCAACCCGGGATGCCGGGGTTCCCAGACTTGCAGAATTTTTTCGGCCGATTCGTGCACCTTGGCATGTAGTGGGATGATCTCTTCAATCAGGCGGGCCATCTCCGGGTCGGCCTGAGCCAGTTTTTTGGCTTTATCACTATAGAGAAATTTACCGAAGGCGCATTGCCGGGGGTCAGTGACCAGCTCAATAGCCTCACGGTTGTTAAGCATCATATCGTAGAGTTTCTCCATCCAGACCAAGAGGTCGCGTTCTTTGGCAACGAGAAAACTGGGTAGGGCCAGGTCGGCTTGTTGGAAAACCTTTTTGATTGCGGCTGCCGATTCATGCATTTTTCTATGGGGAGCGTCAATTTGGGCAAAGATTGTTTTGAGTTCCGGTATCCGTTTTTCGGCTTCGTATCGGGCTTCACTTGAAAGCCATTTGCCGAAAGCGCATTGAGCCGGGTCAGTTTGGACGTCCAGGGTAGTGATCTGGTCGTCAGTAAGCAGTTCTGTGACCTTGTTTCCCCAATTAAGATGGCCGATCTCATTTTGGGCAATCTCGCTTCGTAGTTTGTTGCCGTAAATGACCTCGTCGGCGTTGTTGACAATCCTGCCGATTCCGAGGGCTGACCAGATCGCAATGACGATCATCAGGAAAAGTACCGTAGTAATGCCTGATGCGATCTTTTTCCCGATAGTCATACTGTCTCTCCCCGCTATTTAAGGTTGCGTTTCGGCAAAATAAGAGTTGTCATCAATAATCAGAATGTGAGCACATAATAGCCTGCGGGATATCATGATGAAGAACAGTTGTCAAAGGGTAAAAGAAAGTGAAATAGCTTGACAATTTTAAAGGGCATTTGTTAAGGGTTTTCCGGCATTTTTGTTTGGCCGTCTCATGATATTTTTTTACGAAGGCATTTATAAAAGAGAATTCCGGGTGGAGGTTTCTGGTGCGTAAGATAGCCTGTCAGAATTTTAAAGGTGGTACCGGTAAAACGACGACGGTTATCAGTTTGGCTCACTGCCTGGCCGAGGCTGGGAATAAGGTTTTGGTTGTTGATCTCGATGCCCAGGGCAATATTGCCGAGAGTTTTGGGGTTACGAGTGAAAGCTCTCTTTTTGACCTGCTGATTGAAGGTAAACCTCTGGCCGATTGCCTGGTTGAAGCCCGGAAGAATCTCTTCTGTCTGCTTTCTGATCAGACCGTGGCCGCTTGTGAGACGGTGCTTGTGACCCGGCCGCGGCGGGAAGAGGCCTTGAAGCGAGCCCTGTCCGATATCGAGCAGGTCCTGCCGGAAATCAGTGTAGTGCTGCTTGATTGCTCACCCTCACTCTCGATTCTCGGCCAGAATGCCCTGGTTTATGTTGATGAGCTCTTGTTGCCGGTGAGTATGGATTATCTGGCCATGGTCGGTGTCGGCCAGGTCTTTGAAAACCTGAAGATGATTGAAGAGTATTTTGAAAAAGAGGTCAAGGTTTGCGGTATTTTGCCGACCTTTTATGACCAGCGGGTCAATGTCAGTAAAGATGTTCTGGCCGCCCTCAGGGAGCGTTACGGAGACCTGGTTCTACCCCCGGTGCGGGTTGATACCAAAGTTCAGCAGGCCTCCAGTCGGCAACAGACAATTGTTGAGTTCGGAGGACGTTCCCGGGCTCGTGAAGATTATCAAAAGATTTATGAGGAGTTGTTCATATGACAACCGGAAGTGGAAAGAAAACCTCTAAGACAGGAAAAGCTCCAGCCAGTCGCACTCGGCGGAAAAAGGTAGTTGATAAAGCTCCGG
>JANTGZ010000077.1 GCA_024762675.1 Thermodesulfobacteriota bacterium
TTTGTATTTTATTTTCAGAACTTTTCCTGTACTCGGATCCTTGATAACCTTGCCTTTGCGGGAGATGGTCACCGTCTGACCACTTTTAAATCCGGCGCTTTTCCCTTTATTTAAGGTGATTTCATCACCGTCGACATCAGCAACCACGGCTTTGCCGGCTGGTTTGCTGGTTTTGGCCGCCGCTGCCGGCTTACGATTTTTTGTGGTTTTGAACTCGGTCCCCTCAATCTTGACAGCCACCTTTTTTATGGCCTCACGCATAGTTTCAGTAGCTAGTTTTTCATTAAAGCTCTCACCTCCACCAAAACCGAAAACTTTGACTTTGACCGAGCTCTTGCTGTGGGAGGCGGTATCAGCAAAGACAATTCTGCCGGTCGTTGCATCAATCAGGCGAACGTCGACAGCAGAGTGGTAGCCGACCTTTCCGACATTGACGCCACCACCACCGCCGCCGCTACGGCTCTGGCCATATTCGGTGACCGCCCCCGTGACGATGTAGTTAACCCCGATAAGTTTGCCGATGCGGGCTGCGGTCGAGGGATCAACTCGCCCGGAAGCACCCAGGTTTTGCTCTTTTATTAAGGCGCTTAAGCGTTCCCGTTCAAACATATCAAATTTACCGGTTTTAACCAGTTCAGTGGTCAGAATGTCAGCGGCCCCGGAACCCAGGCGCCAGCCTCCATATTGGGTCTGGTTGTCAAAATCCATAATCGCTACGCGCGGTCCGGCCCAGGCGAAGACTGAGCTCGTAATCAAAAACAATAGTCCCAACAGACCGATTTGGCTACATTTTTTCATATTCTACACCTCCTGAAAGCACTTGTTGAAATCGTGAAATATGACAAATAAACTACTTATCGATACCTTTTTCAAGGCCTTTCAAAAACTCTCCAACTTTACGGCCTGCTTCCTCTGGGCTCATCTCTCCCAGCTTTTCCATTCGAGTGCCCATGTTTTCTATTTCTTGGGCTGCCTGACGGGCTGCATGTTGCGAACCGATTGAGCTGAAGGCCGAAAGAGCGCCCAGAATCCCGAAAACAATCCATGCGGTTTTGGCTTTGAGATGGTGCACTTCCTGGCTCGCTAATACGAGAATATAGGTCATCCAAAGCACTCCGAGAATAGTTCCCAGATAGGGGATAGCAGCAAGCAGTGTCGTAAAGGGAACTATGGCTCCGGTATAGGCTCCGCACCTGTAAGCTGTTTCATAAGAATGTTGTGAGCCCATTATTTTCCATATAATGAAAAGGAACGCTGCACCCACGAAGCCAAAGATGAGTGCCGCCAGAGGAATAAAAACAATCGACAACAGGGCTGCTCCTGATGAGCCGGCATAACCAAACCCAACAATTCCCAACAGTGCTTGAATGATACCACTGATAATCCCCATCGCGATCACAAAGATAAGTGGCTCGGTAAAACCTCCACTCGTGGGCATCTGGCGGAAAAATTCAGCCGGATCAGAAACTACATTTTTCATCGTTTCAAGCATAGAGGCAATTAGCTTATTGGCTTTATCCTGCATGGTGTTCTCTCCTCTATCTTTATACACCAGAGGTCAGTCGTAAATGGTTGGCTCTCTGATTTACTGCATATCTTAAACCACAACAACTTCTCCAAAGCAACAGTTATTTTATTATGACGCTATAAAAATAACCCGCTGTATAGTGTTATTTTTAAAGGATTTCTTGATTTTGCTGACACTGTTGATAATCTCTCGTTGGCTCTCCCCAGCTCCTATAATACGGAGTTTCTTGAGCAGGCTTCTGCCCCTTTTCCAGATTTAGAGTTAGGTTGCTTTTAAATTAAGCCTGGTTGACCTTGGTTTCGATGAGCCGGGAGGTTGATTTTTACCTTAACGGGTAAAAAATGGACGTCGACGGCTTAGCTTTACAGCGCTGTCTAAGGTGTTTCCGCGTCTGCTTATACGGAAAATGGACTTGTCGGTTTCCGGGTTGAGGGGGTCGGTATACTTATTGCTGTTTATGCAAGTTGACTTTACCGTTTTGAGGTTTGGGGTTGGATCGAGGATAAGTTGCTCATTTTGTGAAATGTCAGTAAATTTTTGAGCGTTTAAAAATATTTGACCAAGGAGAAAGAAGATGAATTTTGGATTAACTGATGAGCTAAATATGTTGCGGGATACGGTGCGTAATTTTGCAGCCGAAAAGATTGCTCCGTATGCGGATGAGTGGGATAAAAATCACCATTTTCCGTATGAAGAAGTGATCAAGCCGATGGGGGAAATGGGCCTTTTCGGGACGGTTATTTCCGAGGAGTACGGCGGCAATGAGATGGGTTGGCTGGCGGCCATGATTATTACCGAAGAGATCGCCAGGGCCTCTAGTTCACTTAGAGTGCAGGTCAACATGCAGGAGCTCGGTTGTGCATTTACAATCCAGCGTTACGGGGATGATGCACTCAAAAAGAAATATATAGAAAGACTTGTTAACGCCGAAATTTTAGGGGCTTTTGCGATTACTGAACCCGGTGCCGGCTCCGATATCATGGCGATGAAATCAACAGCTGTCGACAAAGGCGATCACTGGCTTCTTAATGGTCAGAAAACCTGGATTTCCAATGCCACTATCGGTGGGATTAACATATTTTATGCTTACACCGACCGTTCCGCCGGTGGTCGCGGAATGTCTGCTTTTGTTGTTGATCTCGAGGAGAGTGAAGGTATTACCGTAACCGAACTTGATAAAATGGGTTCCCTCTCATCTCCTACCGGAGAGATTATTCTTGAGGATACAAAAATTCCTAAAGGGAATATCCTCGGCAAACCTGGGGATGGGGCCAAGATCGTTTTCGGTTCACTGTCTCAGACCAGGCTTTCGGCAGCTGCCGGTGGTATCGGTCTGGCCCAGGCTTGTTTAGATACGGTTACCCAGTATGCAATGGAGCGTGAACAGTTCGGGCAGCCGATCGGTAAGTTCCAGATGAATCAATCGATGATCGGGGAGATGGTTGCTGAGATCGAAGCCGCTAGGCTGGTTGTTTACCAGGCCGCCTGGCAGAAAGATCAGGGCAATTTGAGCAATAACGTTGAAGTTGCGGCAGCCAAATATCTTTCCGGTGAGCTCGCCTATAAATGTACCCAGTACGCCATGCGTATTCTTGGGGCTTACGGCTATTCGACCGAATATCCAGTGGCTCGTTATTTCCGCGATGCACCGACCTATGCCATGGTTGAGGGTTCAACCAATATCTGCAAGTTCATCATGGCCCAGGATCAGCTCGGAATTCGTAAAGCGAATCGTTAAAAAACTTGCCTTTGCAAGTTTTAATTGTTTGCTTTGCCAGTGCACTGGCAAAGTTGCTTGCATTATCTTAAAGCATCTGCTATCAAGCTCCCGGCCGTCATTGTTCAAAAAGGGACAATGACGGCCGGTGAAGTGTTGTGATGATTTTCCGGTCCCCCCCTGACCGTTGAGGGGATTTGGGCAATGGACAAATAGTAACCACAAATTTTAACGTGATTGTTTACAGTCACAAGGAGAGTGTCATGAAACAATATTTTGCTGAAATGCCCCTGTTCGGAAAAGAGTTAAAGGATAAGCAGAAAGAGAAAGCCGCCGGAAGTGCGGCTTCGATTAAAGAGGTTATGGATCTTTATGACGCTGAAGTGGAGCGCGTGAAAAATGCTGGTATTCCGGCTGAAAAGATAGCTAGTCGCGGTGAGATGACTGCCTGGCAGCGGTTGGATTATCTTCTCGATCCGGGCACATTCAGGCCTATGAATTCGATTTTTGATCCCGAAGATAACGCTGAAGACAGTACCGGAGTTGTTAACGGTCTGGCTAAAATTAGCGGTCGTTGGGTTTCAGTTATTGCTTCCGACAATAAAGTTCTTGCCGGGGCTTGGATTCCTGGTCAGGCGGAACATATTTTTCGAGCTCAGGACATGGCTGAGCAGCTGCGTATTCCCTTGGTCTGGGTTCTGCACTGCAGTGGTGTCAAGTTGACTGAGCAGGAGAAAGTTTATGCCGGTCGCCGTTCCGGTGGACGAACCTTTTTCCGGCATGCCGAGCTTGCCCAGAATGGGATTCCGGTAATTGTTGGCATGTATGGTACCAATCCGGCTGGAGGTGGCTACCATGCTATCAGCCCGGCAATTATATTTGCGCATGAGAAATCCAATATGGCAGTTGGCGGTGGTGGTATCGTTGGTGGAATGAGTCCCAAGGGTCATTTTGATCTCGAAGGTGCGGAAGAGTTGATTGAGAGTACTCGTCATCTCAAGGTAGTACCGCCTGGAAGCACCAAAATTCATCATGATAAAACCGGTTTTATGCGTGAGGTTTTCAATACCGAAGAGGGTGTTCTTGATGCTATCAAGAAGTGTATTGCCGGAATGCCGGCCTACGCTCCGGAGACTTTCCGGGTTGCTGAACCGAAAGAGCCACGCTTTTCCGGCGAAGACCTCAACTACATGGTGCCTTACAACCAGAAATCAACCTATAGTATGGATGAGGTTATCTCCCGTCTGGTTGATAATAGTGAACACACTGAATTCCGTCCCGATTATGGCCCCGAAATCTATTGCGGTCTGGTTAAGATTGATGGTTTTCCGGTTGGTATTGTGGCTAACCGTCAGGGCTTTCTCGGGGCCAACTATCCCGAATATGCCGACTATATGGGGATTGGTGGTAAACTCTACCGTCAGGGTTTGATCAAGATGAGTGATTTTACCACATACTGTGGGCGTGACCGGATTCCGATGGTCTGGCTCCAGGATACCTCGGGTATTGATGTTGGAGATGTCGCGGAAGAAGCGGAAATGTTAGGTCTGGGCATGTCACTGATGTATTCGATCGAAAGTTCACTGTTGCCGATGATGACTGTTGTGGTGCGTAAAGGAACGGCGGCAGCCCACTATGTTAAATGCGGACCGCAGGGCAATCGCAATAACGTTTTTACTCTGGGGACCCCGACCACCGAGATTGAGGTTATGCATGGCGAAACCGCCGCAGCCGCAGCCTTTTCTCGTCGTCTTGTCAAAGAGAAAGACAAAGGTAATGACCTGCAGCCGACGATCGACAAAATGAATGATCTGGCCCAACAATATTACGATCAGTCCCGGCCCGCTTACTGTGTGAAAAAGGGCTTTGTTGATGAGATTGTTGATTTTGCGAAAGTTCGTGATTATATGGTGACCTTTACTCAAGCTGTCTACCAGAATCCGGAATCGATCTGCCCACAGCATCAGATGTTGCTGCCGCGCATTATTAAGGGATAAGATGTTTGCCCAGGCTTTTGGTCTGGTTTAGTTTAGGTGGAAAAGCCGGTTACTTAATATTAAGTAACCGGCTTTTTTTCGTTTTAAGGGTCGCTCGGTGAAATTGGTCGTTGCCACATCTTGTAGAAATTTGCTATAAGGAAATGATGATTATATTACGAAAATTTTATTCCCACCCGAGCGTTCTGCAACGCTACCGTTTTTGTCTTTGTCTTCTCCTGCTCTTTGTCTGTGTCTCCTGTAGCGGAGTGCGGACCGGGTTGTTGGATGTCAGGAGTTTGCCGGCGCTTTCCGACTCATCGGTAGGCTTGGGTGACGATAGTTGTCAATGTCTTATTGATGACAGTGGCCCCGAGGAGAATGTCTGGCTTTCTGAGGCTCTGGTCGAGTTGGAAGATGATTCGATGTTGACTGCCTTTCTTGGCTATCTCGAAGATATGGGCGCAACAGCTACCGGGACTCTGCCGGAGACGGTCGCAGATGTCGAGATTGTGACTCAGGCTCGAACTGGCGCTCGGTATCATTTTCCGATTGTCATGAATGCTAAGGTTCAGCACTTTATCTCATACTACAGTACAGTTCAGAGTCGTTTCATGCACCGCTCTCTGGCCCGCTCCCACCGCTACTTGGGGATGATGCGTAAAATCTTACGCGATCACGATATCCCCGAGGAGCTCGCCTATATGGTCTTGATCGAGAGTGGTTTTACGACGCATGCCTATTCTCGGGCTCGAGCCTGCGGTCCCTGGCAGTTTATCAGTGCCACCGGGCGACGTTACGGGCTTGAAATTAACGCCTGGGTCGATGAGCGTCGTGATCCGGTTAAGGCGACCTATGCGGCGGCGGCTTACCTTTGTGATCTCTATACTATGTTTGATTCATGGTATCTGGCTGCTGCTGCCTATAATGCCGGTGAAGGTAAGATTCAGCGGGCTATGCGTCGCCATAAAACTGATGATTTTTGGCAGATGACTCGTTTTAGTTTTCTCAAACGTGAGACCAAGGAGTATATTCCCCGGCTGATTGCAGCGATCATGATTGCCAAAGAGCCGGAAAAGTATGGTTTTACCGATATCGAATACCAGGAGGCATTCACCTATGATCTGGTCAAGGTTGATGATGCCACGGACCTTAAGGTTCTGGCCTGGGCTGCTGGGGTTCAAGTCGAAGATGTTCGCAAGCTTAATCCTGAACTCACCTACTGGTGTACTCCGCCTAGAGTGAAGGGCTATGAATTGCGGGTTCCCGATGGTTGCGGCCAGCGTTGTGATAGTGCTCTGGTTGATCTGCCGCCGGAAAAGCGGATTACTTTTCGCAAACACAGGATTCGTCGGGGAGATACGCTTTCAACGATAGCCCGCCGTTATCATACCGGTGTCGGGCAGATTAAAGAGCTGAATGGTTTGCGCGGGCATAATATCCGGGCCGGACGGGATCTTTTGATTCCGGTTCGGGTGGCAGGAAGTGGTCCGGTGGTTTTTGATGAGAGAATTTATAAATCCGGCAGTCCGGCTACACTCTCTTATTCGCCTTCGGGCTTTTCCGGGAAAACAACTCGATATCGGGTGCGTAAGGGTGACAGTCTCTGGAAGATTGCCAGACGTCACCATTTGCGGGTCGTTGATCTCCAACGCTGGAATGGTATGGGGCGCTCAACAGCCATTAAGCCCGGGCAGATGCTTAAGCTTGTGCCAGCGGTGCCCCAAAAAAGAGAGCGGCGCGGGGTTGTTCAAAAGACCGGAAAGAAAGCGCGGAAAAAGGTTGTTATTCTTAGAAAAGGGGATAGCTTGTGGCGTATTTCGCGTCGTTACCGGGTCACTGTTGCTGACCTTGAGCGCTGGAATAATCTTCAAGCCAAAACCATTTTACAGCCGGGTCAGCGCTTAGTTCTTTACCGGTAATCATTATAATAGTTCCTAAAAAACTTGCAATGGCAAAGTAAAATGCTCAGATGCGAGGCGCGCTAAACCTGAGGAATGAGGCGTACATAAAGTACGCCGCAGTGACGAAGGTTGAAGCGGAACGAAGCAGCTGGACATTTTACGCCCTGCAGGAAGTGCCCTTGGGGTGCGCCGCCATTTATAATCCTCGCATCCACTCTTCCCTTAATGGTACGGCACCGTTTATAGCTTCATCGATCATTTTGAGGGCGGCTTCTTTTTGGGCTGGTGAGTGAATCTTGATGGGCAGGTAGTTGGAGGCGTGGTTGGCCATGAACATGCCACGGCTTAAATTTGTCCAAGTGATCATCTCTTTGAGTTCGAGGAGCAGACCGAGTTGATCGGGTAGGGTAAACTTGCCTTGGCGTTCAGCTTCTTCAAGACGGGTGCCGGGGGCAATCATGGTTACCAGGGCCCCGACATAGTTGGGATCGATGGCACTTAAGACTTTGCCGGTTTCACGGGCATGAATTAACGAACGTTCCCGGCCGGCAATGCCGATCATAACCGTGGTTGAGAGCCGGATGCCGGCCTCTTTAACTTTGTTGCAAAGGGCGATCGATTCCTCTCCGCTGGTTGTCCCTTTGTCCATGGCTTTCAAGGTTTCATCATCGCCGCTCTCCAGCCCGTAATAGATTATTCCCAGTTTTTGTTCTTTAAGTAGTTTAAGCTCTTCAAGGGATCGGCGGCGTAAGGCTTTGGCTGAGGCGTAGATGCCGATCCGGGTTAAACGGGGTAACTGCTCGTTGATCTCCTCAAAAAGTTTAAAGAGTCGTTTGAAGGGGATGACCAGGGCATCGCCGTCAGTAATAAAAAGTCGGCGAGCACCAGGAAAGGCATGGGCCGCATAGCGGATGTCGGTTGACAGAGTGGCTTCGTCCTTGATTCTGAAACGAACCCCGGTATAGGTTGGACAGAAAGTGCAGCGGTTATGGGAACATCCTACAGTTGCCTGGAGGATGATACTGCGCGCCTCGCTCGGCGGGCGAATTATATTGCCTTCGTAATGCATTATAAATTTCCTGATTTTGCAAATAGTGATAATTTAGGGTTTTACATATAACATATTCCTATGAGCAAGGTTGAAACCTAACGTTACCTGGAAATATATTAAAGATTTAAATCCGTCGTTGCTAACACAAACAAGAGCAGCTTGGCAATAGTTTTTGGGAAATTGATGGCCTTAAATATGAGGGTCTTGAAATTGTGATGAAAATAAAAACGGTTGAATTTATTAAAAGTGCGGCGGAGTTTTCTCAGGCTCCAATTGACGGGCGGCCCCATCTGGCGGTTGCCGGTCGCTCAAATGTGGGAAAATCGACTCTTATCAACTATCTTCTCGGGCGCCGCTCTTTAGCCCGTACCAGTGGAAAACCCGGTCATACCCGGTTGCTGAATTTTTTTCTCGTCAACGACGCCTTCTATCTGGTCGATCTGCCGGGCTACGGTTATGCGGCCGTTGATCGTAAAACCAAGGGTCAGTGGGGGTCGATGGTGCACGACTACCTTGAGGGTCATCAGGATATTAAAGCACTCTTATTGTTGTTGGATCTGCGGCGCGAACCGGGTTTAGAGGAGGCCCGGCTGATGGCCTGGCTGGGTGAATCCGGCCTGCCGTTTTTTCCGGTCCTTACCAAAATCGATAAATTGAAACCTCAGGCCCGAGCGAAAAAGCTGCGTTTCTGGCGCGAGCAGCTGCAGGAGGAGGTGGTTCCCGGCGCCCTCTCTCCGGTCTCCGCCCATCTCAAACTGGGGCGAGAGGAGTTGTGGGCAAAGGTTGCTCCTTTGCTCTCGGAAGAAGCTGATGTCGAGGAGTAATAGTGCGTAGGGAGAGTGCTTTAAATCTGGAAAAAGGGGCGGTTCGCAAAGATTGGGGCGGGCGGTTTCCGATCGCCCTGGGTTATCCCAATAGTTATTCCCTGGCGCTGAGTAATCTTGGCTTTCAGACTATTTACCATCTCTTGAACCGGGATCCCCGGGTGGTTGCCGAGCGTTTTTATCTGGAAAAAGGAGGGCTAGAACCGCTCCTGACCCAGGAGAGTCATCGGCCGGTGGCTGAAACCGGGGTTCTTATCTTTTCGATCTCTTTTGAGCGCGACTATCTCAATCTCGTGACCTTGTTGCTCCAGGCCGGTCTGGCTCCGCTGGCCCAAGATCGAACCAAAGAGCAACCCCTGGTTTTGGTTGGCGGGGTTACTTCTTTTATTAATCCGCTGCCTCTTTTCCCTTTAGTTGATGGCTTTCTGCTCGGAGAAGGAGAGTTGCAGATTCCCGTCCTGATTGAAACCTTACTTGAAAATCAGGGTTGTGAGCGGCGGAGTCTACTTGAGGCGTTGGTCCGAGTTCCCGGTTTTTTGTCATCAGATTATCCGGTCAGGCAAACTATCACTCTGCCTCGGGCCGAGGTTGACAGTTTTGTGCCGCGCACCTTTGTCGCCGGAACTGGAGACCAGGTTTTCGCCGATACTCTTCTGGTTGAAGTAAATCGCGGCTGTCCTCGGGGCTGCCGCTTCTGTGCCGCCGGTTTTGTCTATCGTCCCTTTCGGAATCGATCTTTAGATTGCCTTAAGGAGGCGATTAGGGCTGGGGCGGCCTTACTGGGTTTAAAAAAAGTTGGTTTGGTGGGTTCCGCTCTGGGCGACTATCCCGATCTTAAAAATCTCTGTTCCTGGTTGGTTGAGGAGGGGTTTTTGTTCAGTTTTTCCTCCTTAAGGATCGATACGATCGATGACCGTTTGCTTGAACTGTTGCAGTCAGGCGGCGTCAAGTCGATTACAATCGCCCCGGAGGCGGGCTCGGAGCGCCTGCGCCAAGCTTTGCATAAAGGTTTGTCGGAGGAGGTTATTCTGGCCCAGGCGGCCCGGGTGGCTGCGGCCGGGATTGGCCGCCTGAAACTCTATTTTCTCATCGGTCTGCCGGGAGAGACCGAGGCTGATCTTGAGGCTATTGTCGAACTCGTCAAAAAAATTAAAAAGTTGATGTTGGCCGCCCGTTCCCGGCGTCAGCTAAATATTACCTTGAATGTAAGTATCAATCCCTTCGTCCCCAAACCCCATACGCCAATGCAATGGGCTCCTTTTGCCCCCCTCGATGAACTTAAGAAAAAGCAGAAATTCCTGGCCCGGGAACTGCGTCGGCCCGGTGGCATCGAGATCGAGATGGAGAGCCCCGTAAATTCCGCCTGGCAGGCTCTCCTGAGCCGTGGTGGACCGGAGTTGGCACCTCATCTGATCGAACTTGCGACCCATTCCGGTGGTCAGGCCCGTTTTTTGAAGAAATTGATAGCTGAAAACAGCGAAAAACTTGCGGCTCTGGATCCGGCTCAGCCCCTGCCTTGGGATTTCATTTCCCAGGCTACAGCCAAGGATTTTCTGCTGCGAGAATACCGTAAGATTTTGCCGGAACTTCTCTAAATTCTATTTTACCTTTTCTCCAGATCTCGCCTGGCAGGTCTCCTTCATCATCAAAGAACAGATCAGAGCGAGTCCGGCTGCCCCGCAGAGGAGATACAATAGATAAGAGTAAGCTTGGGGATTATAGCCCCCGGCGGCAGTTTTGGGATAAGCATCGAGGATCTTGCCGAGCAGGGGCATGAAAACCGCACCGCCGAGGAACGGAAAGAGGTTGACGGTACCCACCGAGGTTCCGGCAATGGCTAGGGGGAAAAGTTCTTTCGTGGTCGTAAAACCGATTGCCACGATCGCCGAAGCGCAAAACGAAAAGATAAAGAAGATCAGATAGAGGCTTGCTACCGGCAAGCTGCCGGGAAAGAGCGCCAGCACAAGCATCTCCGCCGTGAGGGTGGTCATACAGGCGATAATCACTTTTTTGCGACTATGCAGAACCCTCTCTGAAAGATAGCCCAGCAGAGGGCTGCCGATAATCATCCCCCAGGCGATCATGCTTAAGATCGAACCGGCTTTGGCCCGGGTCATGCCATAGACATCCATCAGGTAGGGGCCGCCCCAGAGGGCACCGAAACCGAAGAAGATGCCGCAATCGAAGAAAAACCAGATTGCCACCGGCCAGAAATGCCTCTCGGTGACCACTCGCCGCGCCCCCTCCCAGAGGTCGATTGTTTCCGCTGTTGCAACCGTTTCCTGTTTTCCGTGATCGATCTCGGTCAACGAGGGCCAGCCCTTATCGGTGGGCCGATCCCGTATCAGCAACCAGACCAGGGCGAGCAAGACAAAGGTCAAAACACCGATAATTTTAAACGATATCCGCCAGCCGAAATTAGCCGTCATCAAGGCCAGGGCCCAGGTCGCAGCCATAACCCCGATGCCGCCGACGGCATTTAAGATACCCGCCATAATCGCAAATTCGCGGGCGCGAAACCACTGCGAAAGGATCTTCATAGTCGGGATAAAAACCATTGAGACCCCAAAACCAACCAGTACCCGACCGACAAAGGCCGTTGTGATACTCTGCGCCATACCAAAGAGCAGGCTTCCGGCGGCCGCGATCAATAAGAAAAAAGTCACGGTTTTACGCGGTCCCAGTGAATCGGAGAGCAATCCGGCCGGCAGCTGCATGCAGGC
>JANTGZ010000078.1 GCA_024762675.1 Thermodesulfobacteriota bacterium
GCAACGGTCTCCCTTAAGAAACAGTTTAGCCCCTTCACGCCGACACTGGCGACAGACAGATTCTCTGTATCGTGCCAAAACTTCCTCCTTAGACTAAACTCTTCTCCGCTTCGGGGGGCGACACCCGTTATGCGGAATGGGAGTAATATCTCGAATAACATTAATGGTCATACCAACACTCTGGATCGCCCGAATGGCTGATTCACGCCCGGATCCCGGCCCTTTAACATGGACATCGACCGATCGCATACCATGATCCATAGCCTTTCTGGCCGCCTCTTCCGCTGTTTGCCGGGCCGCAAATGGGGTGCTTTTCCTTGAGCCTTTAAAACCCACTACTCCGGCATTAGCCCAAGCAATCACATTTCCCTGCGGATCAGTGAAGCTTACTTTTGTATTATTAAAAGTTGCCAGTATATATGCAATCCCGGCGGGAACATTCTTTTTCACCCGGCTCTTGCCGGATCTAGCTTTTGGTTTAGCCATTTTTCCTCCCAACAGCTTAAAAGTATTACTTGCTGCCAGTTAACTATTACTAACTACTTACGCTTTCTCGATATAGGTCCACGGGCCGGACCTTTACGAGTCCGGGCATTGGTTTTTGTACGTTGCCCTCGAACCGGCAAACCTCGACGATGACGTAAACCTCTGTAGCAACCAATATCCATAAGTCTCTTGATGTTGGTTGTTACATCCCGCCGCAGATCACCTTCGATCTTATAATCACTTTCAATTTTTTCACGAATACGAGCAAGTTGATCATCATCTAAAGAGTCACTGTCGGTATTCGGATCAATTTCAACCTCGGCAAGTAATTTCTCAGCGGTACTGCGTCCTATACCGTATATATAGGTCAGAGCAATGACAATTCTTTTATTTCGGGGCAAATTCACCCCTGCGATTCTGGCCAATGGATTCTCCTCCTAAACTACCGCGTTATTTATCAACCCTGCCGTTGTTTATGTTTTGGGTTCACACAAATAACCCGTACTACACCACGACGTTTAATCAGTTTGCACTTGTCGCACATTTTTTTAACTGATGCTCGAACCTTCATCTCTTACTCCACTACTATTTTCCAGGTTTACCCTGTTCAACGGGTCCGGTAGATTATCCGGCCGCGACTTAAGTCATATGGTGATAATTGTATTGTGACTTTGTCTCCAGGTAAAATCTTAATAAAATGCATCCGCATTTTTCCGGAGATATGGGCCAAAACCCGATGCCCGTTCTCCAGGTCAACTCGAAACATTGCATTAGGCAGGGTTTCAACAACAGTCCCTTCTACCTCAATGACATCCTCTTTATTCGACATTTCTAATTACCACCAGATTTTTGTAATCACTCAACAATTGGATTATTGTTAATATTTTAATCTGCTCTCTTCTGCCGGTTTACAGTCGACTCAATATCTCAGGCCCGGTTTCGGTGATAGCTATGGTATGTTCGAAATGGGCTGACAGTTTGTGGTCTTTTGTAATAGCTGTCCAACCATCCGCCAACACCTGGACGGTATGCTCGCCCAGATTAATCATCGGCTCAATCGCCAAAACCATACCAGGTTTAAGAATTAATCCGGTTCCCGGTTTACCGTAGTTCGGTATCTGCGGGGGCTCATGTAACTCAGTCCCGATACCGTGGCCAACAAAATCACGAACTACACTATAGCCGTTATCTTCTGCATACTTCTGAACACTGTACGACAGCGTGTAAAGCCTTTCTCCCGGATAAGCGCACTCAATTGCTTTACTCAAGCAAGTCTCAGTTACCTGCATCAGCCTGTCAGCCGCTTGACTGACAACGCCCACCGGAACTGTTATGGCAGCGTCTCCATAGTATCCATCCCGACAAACCCCGACATCAATACTGATAATGTCTCCTTCCCTCAATTTTCTCTTTTTTGAAGGAATACCATGCACTATCTCATGATTTATCGAAGTACAAAGGGTCGCGGGAAAACCGGCATAACCTTTAAATGCTGGTCTTGCTCCCTGCTTTATGATCTCAGCCTCAGCTATCTTGTCTAGAGCTGCTGTGCTGACCCCGGGGGAGATATTTTTTTTTACCAGCTGTAAAACTTCAGCGACCATCTGGTTGGCTGCTTTCAGTTTTTTAATTTCAAGCCTGGAACGTAAAGCTATCATCCATTTAAAACGGCCATAATTGCCGCGTAAATCTCATCCGGAGCCCCGGTTCCGGGAACCCCACGCAATAAACCTCTAGTGCTATAAAAATCGATCAAAGGAGCGGTCTGTTTGTGATAGTTTTCAAGCCTGACCTTAATTGCCGCTTCCTTGTCATCATCACGCTGATAGAGTTTAGCTCCGCAAAGGTCACAAATTCCGTCGACCTTTGAAGGATTGAAGAGCTTATGAAAACTGGCACCACAGGTACACATCCAACGCCCCGTCAAGCGGGCCATGAGATCGGCGTCAGGAACATCGATACTGACAACATGATCGATACTGCGGCCGCCTTTCTCCAGCATTTCCCCAAGTGAGGCAGCCTGTTCAACCGTTCTCGGAAAACCATCAAGTATAAAACCCTTAACACAGTCTTCCTCTTTAAGACGATCATCGATAATCCCGATAACCACTGAATCCGGCACCAATTTCCCGGCATCCATATATTTTTTGGCCTCGAGCCCCATTTCGGTACCATCTTTAACGGCAGCGCGGAGAATATCACCTGTCGAGATCTGTGGAATCTGCAGGGCATCAATCATCTTTTTGGCCTGCGTTCCTTTACCGGCTCCGGGAGGTCCCAATAAAATCAAATTCATGATATTCTCCTTAAATCTGAAAGTTATCCGCTCAAATCTAAAATATGAGCGTTGAAAATTCTGATTATACTATTATCGACGACGTCCGCCGCCAGCCTTCTTCATTAAGCCTTCATAATTTCTTGACATCAGATGAGATTGAATCTGTTGAATGGTATCTATACCAACCCCGACCACAATCAACAGGGCGGTCCCGCCAAAAAAGAAGGGTACGTTGAATTTACCAATCAGCAGCATTGGCAGAACACAAACGACAGAGACATACACTGCTCCCCAGAAGGTCAAACGGGTCAATATCTTATCCAAATATTCAGCCGTTTTCTTCCCTGGTCTGATACCCGGAACATAGCCACCGAATTTTTTCAAATTATCAGCTACATCATCAGGCTTAAAGGTTACCGCCGTATAAAAATAGCAAAAGATAAAGATCAAAACAACATAGACAATATTATACGAGATACTGCTCGGCACAAAAGCTGCGGCGAACTTCTTCATAATCGGCAAATCTATAAAACCTGCAATAGTCGCCGGAAACATGATGATCGATGACGCAAAAATCGGGGGAATAACTCCTGCAGTATTGATTTTTAAAGGCAAATGCGTACTCTGCCCACCAACCATCCGCCTTCCCTGTACACGTTTGGCGTACTGGATAGGTATTCGACGCTGGGCCATTTCGATAAAAACAATAATACCTATCGTTGCTGCCATCAGAATCACAATAAACATCGCTATAAAGAGGCTCATCTCTCCGGTTTTGATCAGGCGAACTGTATTAATGATTGCGGCTGGTCCTCGGGCTACAATACCAGCAAAAATAATCAGCGATATACCGTTGCCGATACCCCGTTCTGTGATCTGCTCACCAATCCACATAATAAAAGCAGTACCGGTAGTCAGCGTTATAATGGTCAGAATCCTGAATCCCCAACCCGGAAACATGACAATCATTTCACCAGCCGGACCCTGCATACTCTCAAGTCCGACAGCTATCCCGAAACTCTGAATTACACTTAAAAGAATTGTACCATAGCGAGTGTAACGACTGATTTTACGACGGCCGGCTTCACCCTCTTTCTTAAGTCGCTCAAGGGTTGGGACCACCATGGCCAGCAGCTCAATAATAATCGAAGCACTGATGTATGGCATAATCCCCAACGAAAACACCGACAGACGGCTCAAACCACCACCGGAAAACATGTCAAACATGCCCAGCAAGGTACCTTTGGCCTGAACAAAAAAGGCTGCTAAAGCCTGACCATCAATACCCGGGGTTGGCACGTGAATACCGATGCGATAGACAAAGAGTAGAAAAAAAGTCCACCCGAGGCGTTTCTGCAACTCCGGTATATTGCCGATATTTTCGAGGCCTTTAAGCAAGCTTCGCCTCCTCTTCAACCAGGCCCCCGGCCTGCTTGACCTTTTCAATAGCGGTAGCACTGCAGGCGGTAACCCTGACTGTCAGCTTTTTACTTAAAAGACCACTACCCAACAGTTTAATCCGACTCTCTCCCTGGTTCACTAAACCTTTTTCCTGTAGCGACTCCAGATCGACGATGCTGCCATCTTCAAAACAATTAAGCTGGTGAATATTGACAACCGCAAATTCCCGACGATAGATATTGGTAAAACCACGCTTGGGAATGCGACGTTGCAAGGGCATCTGTCCACCCTCAAACCAAGGATGAATGCCACCACCTGAACGAGATTTCTGCCCTTTATGGCCACGTCCTGCAGTCTTCTGAGATCCGGACCCAGCGCCCCTTCCAACTCTTTTTCTATTTTTGACGGCTCCGCTATCAGCCGGCAATGAAGCTAAATCAACCATTATTTCCTCAAATTTCAGACAGCTAATACCTGTGATTTATCAGATTTTTTCGACATCAACCAGATAAGAAATTTTTCGCACCATTCCGGTAATCTGCGGAGTCTCCGTCAAGGTTACACTCTGCCGGATCTTACGCAAACCTAAAGCTTCAGCTGTTTTTTTATGCTTTTCCAAACGACCTGCGCAGCTTTTTTTCAATGTTATCTTAAGCGTACTCATTTTATCGCTCCAGTGTCCATTCTTTTACAGTATAGAAATTGGGCCCCAAACCGGCAGCTATCATCTAAGTGTTAAGCGTTAACTGCTTGTTCCGGTTACGGGAGACCTGTTCAGCGCTCTGTAACTGCAAGAGTCCATCGACAGTGGCACGAACTGCATTATGAGGATTATTGGAACCAATACATTTGGTCAGAATATCCTTGACCCCAGCCGATTCAAGCACGGCCCTGACAGCCCCACCGGCAATCACACCAGTACCCGGAGAAGCCGGGCGTAACAAGACTTTACCAGCGCCATAGTTGCCCACAACCTGGTAAGGTATCGTATTGCCAACCAACGCAACATTAAACATCTGGCGTCTGGCTGCTTCCGTACCTTTACGTACCGCTTCCGGCACTTCATTAGCTTTCCCCAGGCCAAAACCAACCTGCCCTTTACCGTCACCGACAACTACCAGTGCACTGAAGCTGAAACGCCGCCCACCTTTTACTACCTTAGCAACCCGGTTGATCTTGACCACCCGCTCAGTTACTTCTTCTTCAAGAAATCTGGGCTTTTCCAAGCCACACCTCCATAATATTCAGTTTTCGATAAAGCCTGTTCTAACTCAAAACTAAAATTTCAGCCCGGCTTCACGAGCTGCTTCAGCAAGTTCTTTGATGCGTCCATGATAAATAAATCCATTGCGATCAAAGACAACATTTTTAATTTCGCCGGCTTGCAAACGTTCAGCAATCAGACGTCCAACCTCTTTCGCCGCTGCACAATTTCCACCCGTAGTAAGGGAAAAACCCTTCTCTTTGGTGGAAGCAGATGCTAATGTTTTCTGCTGCACATCATCAATTGCCTGCACGTAAATATTTTTTGCGGACTTAAAAACCGAGAGTCTCGGCCGCTCAGTGGTGCCACTGATGGTTCCTCTGATCTTCCGCTTCTTTTTTTCGCGTATTACTCTTTTTCTTGCCTTCAGATCCACAGTATCACCTCATCATCTATTCCAAGCTGACTATTTACCAGCTTTGCCAGCTTTTCGAATAACTGCTTCGTCTTCGTATTTGATGCCCTTACCCTTATAGGGCTCGACCGGGCGAAAGGCTCTGATATCAGCCGAAACAGCACCAACCAACTGTTTATCAATCCCCTGCACGACAACCTTCTCACGATCAACCGAAATGCTGATCTCATCGGGTATCGGGTAAGCAATGGGATGGGAAAAACCTAAGGCTAGATTCAAGGTCTTACCGCTGACATCCGCCTTGTAACCAATACCCTTAATCTCAAGGGCCTTACTGAACCCTTCACTTACACCGGTAACCATATTGGCAATCAGGGCTCGCATAAGACCATGAAACGAACGAGAACGCCGATCGTCAGAAACTCGGGTTACATTAACCGTCTGGCCGTTAACTTCAACCCCCACCCGATCCACCAGAGCCTGTTCCAAGCTACCTTTGGGGCCCTTAACTTTAACCATCCCATCAACCACAGCAACATCAACTCCCTGTGGCAACGAAATTTCTTGTTTTCCTATTCGAGACATCTTTTATCTCCACAACCTAAAAGAGCTTACCAGACAGAGCAGATATATTCGCCGCCGACTTGCAGTTTTGCGGCCTCTTCGCCACTGACCACCCCTTTTGAAGTCGAAAGGATACTGGTTCCCAGTCCATTGCGAATTACAGGAATTTCATCATGCTTGACATAGCGACGCAAACCACTGCGACTCTCACGACGTAAACCGCTTATAACACCGCGGCCTTGCTCGTCATATTTAAGGAAGAGGCGCAACACACCATGCCCTTCACCACTCAAAACTTTGTAGTTCTTGATGTAGCCCTCTTCTTTGAGAATCTCAGCCAGACTTTGATTCATCTTAGTCAAGACTATGTCAACTTTCTCAAATTTAACCATATTCGCATTGCGAATCCTGGTCAACATATCAGCGATCAAATCGGTTGCCGACATTCTACCCACCTTTTAAAATTGTTTATTACTAAGTTTAACTACCAGCTCGATTTAATTACACCGGGTATATCGCCTTGTGATGACAGAGTCCGAAAACAGATTCGACACATATCGAATTTGCGATAATATCCACGCGGACGACCACATAAAGGGCAACGGTTATATTCTCGAACTGCAAACTTCTTGGGCCGTAAAGCCTTGACCATCATTGACTTTTTTGCCATCTAACAACTCCTTGGTTACCGGCCCCGGACAAGCTAATGGTAACCAGTAATAAAATCATTTCCGGAATGGAAAGCCAAACAGGCTTAACAACTCACGTCCCTCTTCATCGTTTTTGGCGCTCGTCACTACGGCGATATTCATGCCCTTGACCTTGTCTACCTTTTCCAGGTCAATTTCAGGAAAAACCAACTGCTCACGAAAACCCAGAGAGTAGTTACCTCGACCATCAAATGCTTTTCCTGAAACCCCTTTAAAATCACGAACGCGCGGCAAGACAACGCTGATCAATCTTTCAAGGAATTCATACATGGCTTCGCGTCGCAACGTCACCATACAACCAATCGGCATACCTTCACGCAATTTGAACTGCGCAATCGATTTCCGAGCCTTGGTTATAACCGGCTTACGACCGGTTATGGCCGCCATTTCAGCAACTGCCGATTCGAGAATCTTGACATTCTGCACGGCCTCACCGAGGCCCATATTGACCACGACTTTTTCCAGGCGCGGAACCTCCATGACATTGCCATAGGCAAACTTTTTGCGCATGGCCGGCACTACTTCTTGCTGATATTTTTCCTTAAACAAACCCATCTAGCTTTGCCCTCCGGGATCAACTACTTATCAAAAAGCTCTTCGCACTGTTTACAGTAGCGAGCATTACTGTTATCGCCCATTTTCCGCACACCGCTACGTACTGCCTTCTCACACTTATCGCAGTAAAGCATGACGTTGGAACGATGAATAGAGGCCTCTTTCTCAATTATTCCACCCTGGGCCTGATCCATACCCGGCTTCGTATGACGTTTGACAAGGTTGAGTTTTTCGACAACAACCCGGTCTTTAGCGTAGAGAACTCTTTTAACTTTCCCACTTTTACCTTTATCTTTTCCGCCGATGACCATAACTTTGTCATCTTTTTTAAGCCGCATCATTGCAACACTCCAAAACCTTTGATTTCGCCATTCCCTTAAAGTACTTCAGGGGCCAGGGATACGATTTTCATAAAATTCTTAGCTCTCAGTTCCCGAGCTACGGGCCCAAAGATACGGGTACCAATCGGCTCATTCTGAGGATTGATAAGAACTGCAGAATTACAGTCAAACTTAATATAGCTACCGTCCGAGCGACGGACTTCTTTTGCACAACGCACAACCACGGCCTCTAGTACATCACCCTTTTTTACCTTGGCATTGGGCATGGCTTCCTTAACCGAAACCTTGATTATATCACCCACTCGGGCGTAGCGCCGACGGGATCCACCCAACACTTTGATACACAACATCTTTTTAGCTCCGGAGTTGTCTGCTGAGTCAAGGAGCGTCTCAACCTGAATCATCTTATCTTCTCCCAGTAGTACGTCTTCATAATATTTGAAGAGACGCTGTTACTTAATAGCCTGTACAACAATTTTGCTCACTCTCCAGTTTTTACCCTTACTTAGAGGTCGGCACTCTGTAATCGCTACGGTATCACCGATTGAGCACTGGTTGAGAGCGTCATGAGCTTTATAATTACTGCTTCTGAGAATATATTTCTTATAGGTCGGATGCTTAACCTTACTGGAAACCTTGACAACTACGGTTTTATCCATTTTGTCACTGGTTACGAGACCAACCATCGTCCGTTTATTTCTCTGGCCGCTATTTTCCATGGCTCTTCCTTATTTTATCTCATTAATACGAGTCTTGACTCGAGCTCGATCACGCTTAACTTTACCCAGCTTAGCCGTATCCTGCAACTGGCTAATGCTTTTCTGCAGACGCAGGTTGAAGAGTTCCTGTGAGAGTTCACCCACTTTCTCCTGCAACTGTTCAGCCGACATCTCTTTAATTTCACTATTTTTCATTATGCTACCTCTCGGCTCACCGCTTTGGTCTTGATGGGCAATTTATGGGCTGCCAAACGCAAAGCCTCCTCGGCCACCTCTCTGGTTACACCCTCCATCTCATAGAGAATACGTCCAGGCCTGACGACTGCTACCCACTCCTCAGGAGAACCTTTACCTTTACCCATTCGTACTTCAGCGGGTTTTTTGGTCATCGGTTTATCTGAAAAGATCCTGATCCAGACCTTACCACCACGCTTGATATGACGATTAATCGCAATACGGGCAGCTTCAATCTGGCGGTTGGTAATAAATCCGGATTCCAAGGCCTTGAGGCCGAAGTCACCGAACGAAAGCTCAGAACCTCGGGAAGCAACTCCACGGTTGCGCCCCTTCTGCTGCTTTCTATATTTAACCTTTTTTGGCATTAACATGGCAATACCCCTGGCTTTTCTTTATTATTGGCGAAGCTTAAAAAAGCTTACTTTTAACTTTAAATCTCTCTGATCTAATAACTCCGAAAAGGTGTTGTTAACCCGATCCGGTCTATTTACAACTATTTTATAAGGCTTTAGCGGCAGCCAGCTGTTCCTGTTTGCCGGCAACAATTTCACCTTTGAAAACCCAAACCTTAACGCCGATAATACCATAAGTAGTATTGGACTCCGCTACTCCATAGTCGATATCGGCACGCAAAGTATGCAGAGGTACTCGGCCATCACGAGTCCATTCGGATCGTGCTATTTCAGCCCCGCCCAAACGCCCTGCGACAGATATTTTTATACCTTGAACGCCAAGCTTCATAGCCATACCGACGCTTCGCTTAATGGCTCGACGAAATGCTACCCGCCGCTCCAACTGCAGTCCGACATTTTCAGCGATCAATTGGGCATCAGTCTCCGGACGCTTGACCTCATTAATATTAATGAAGATTTCACCTTTTACCAACTTGCCGAGCTCCTTTTTGAGAGCTTCTATTTCAGAGCCTTTTTTTCCGATAATAATACCGGGACGGGCGGCGAAGATGTTGACCCGAATGCGTTTGGCAGCCCGTTCTATTTCAATTTTTGAGATCCCGGCATGATACATCTTCTTTTTCAAAAACTTTTTCAGCCGTAGATCTTCATGCAAAAACTGCTTATACTCTTTATCTGCATACCAGCAGGAATTCCAGGTTTTGACAATTCCCAAACGCAAGCCAATCGGATTAACTTTTTGTCCCAAGACTCATCTCCTGCACATTAAATGTGCGCAAACTATTTACCTTTAGTTTATATTCTGTTGACAACTTTTGAGTTCTAATAACGCTCATCTTCAAGCACCACAGTAATATGGCTCGAGCGTTTATTAATTCTTGTAGCGCGCCCCATAGCGCGAGGCTGAAAACGACGCATAGTCGGTCCCTCATCGACAAAAGCCCGGCTGATGTAAAGGGCATCGATATCCATATCTCCGCGCTGATCAGCATTTGCAACTGCCGACTCAACCAATTTCCGAATGACCGGCGCACATTTTTTACCTGTCACCTGCAACGCGTTGATAGCCTTCTCGACTTCCATTCCTTTGATCATATCTGTAACCAGACGAGCTTTTCGCGGCGCCATCCGGTAGTGTCTCAGTTTGGCCTGAACCTGCATGGCTAAACTCCTTATCTAATAATCACAATGTTTTTCTATTAACGGACTTTTGACTTTTTATCGGAGGTATGACCGTAGTAGGTCCTGGTCGGAGAAAACTCACCGAGTTTATGACCCACCATCTCTTCAGTAACAAACACCGGAATAAATTTCTTACCATTATGAACTGCCATTGTATAGCCAACCATTTCCGGGAAGATCGTTGAACGGCGAGACCATGTCTTAACTGTCTTATTATTACTATCTACCAGTTTATCAACCTTATCGAGCAGGTGCTGATCTATATAAGGTCCTTTTTTTACTGAACGTGCCACTTGTGGCCTCCTGTTTCTTCTTGCGTCTTGCTGTTTTCTCTATAAATCATCATCCACAAACCCTAAACTAAAGGCTTGGGAACTCTATTTCTTAGTACGGCGTTTGACGATATCATTATCAGTCGCTTTGTTCTTGCGGGTTTTATGGCCTTTGGTAGGTACACCCCAAGGAGTAACCGGATGACGACCACCGGATGATTTTCCTTCACCACCGCCATGCGGATGATCTACCGGGTTCATCGCAACTCCGCGAACTTTAGGTCGCAGACCTAACCAACGACTACGACCCGCTTTACCGATTGAGATGTTATCGTGTTCAGGATTACTTAGCTGCCCTAAAGTCGCTCGGCATAACTGGTGAATATAACGAACCTCACCGGAGGGCATTTTAACCTGCACTCGATGACCATCTTTGGCCATCAATTGAGCATACGAACCGGCACTTCTAACGAGTTGTCCACCTTTACCGATTTTCATCTCAATATTATGAATAATGCTACCAAGGGGCATATTCTTAAGGGGCAGGCAATTGCCGGGCTTAATATCAACATTGTCACCCGACTCGATCTTATCCCCAACTTTTATTTCCAACGGCGCCAGGATGTAACGTTTCTCGCCGTCAGCGTACTGCAAAAGAGCAATCCTGGCTGTACGATTGGGATCGTACTCAATGGTCTTGACGACAGCACTCATATCGGACTTATCACGCTTAAAATCAATTATCCGATATTTCTTCCTACCACCACCACCACGATGCCGTACAGTAATGCTACCGGTATTGTTGCGGCCCGCTTTCTTATTTAGTGGTGCCAGCAGGCTCTTTTCAGGCTTATCAGTAGTAATCTCATCAAAAGAAGATGAAGTCTGGAAACGTCGTCCAGGT
>JANTGZ010000079.1 GCA_024762675.1 Thermodesulfobacteriota bacterium
CCTATGGTTGGAATTTTTGAGCCTTTTGGCGAAACTCAAGATAAAGCCAGGCAAGCTTTCCCTCCGGAAAATATTTTGCTACTGCCTTTTAGCGGAGATGATTTGCGTGAAAAATTAGCGCAAATCAGCGGTCTGGAGATAAAAAAAAGAACAGTGCCGCCAGAGGAAAAAGAGGAAAAAGAGATGGATAATTCGCAAGTGTTTAGCGTTGAAACATTAGAACTTACTGAAATCATTGAAGAGGGTCTGCCTCTTGATGAGCTCCCCGAGATCTCTGATGGCCAAACTTCCGAAGCTCTTTTAAATATTGATCCAGATGATGCTGGTGCCCCAGCTCTGGAACTCGAGAGTGAGTCTGAGGATACCTTTGAACTTGATGGTTTTGGCGACAATCTGGACGATCTCGAATCAGCTTTTGAAGAATCCGCAGATGTCGCTTCTGGCTCGGTTGTCGAAGATGTAGAGGTTGACCAGGAGGCGGAAAGCGAAATTGAGGGCGAGGTTGAAGAAAATCCATCGGAGTTGGTAGCCGGGGATATCGATGCTCTGCTTGCCGACGATGATTTTACGGAGATTGATATACCTGAGAAGCCTGGGAAATCTGAAAATCACGACCCCGTCCTGGCTGAGCTGAAAAGTGCCGGGTTGACGCCGGAGGGTGAGGTCGTTGTAGTATCAGAAAGTGAGGCTGCTTCTGCGGTCGCACAGGATTTTGAAGAGGATGGTTTTGTCGGTGGTGAAGATGATTTCCTGGATGAAATTTTGGTTGAAGACGGTGTTGCTGTGGAGAGTGAAGATTCAGATCAACCTCTGACTGCAACCGAATCATCTGAACCTCAAGAAAAACCTGAGGAAACTTTTGCAGCAGAATCTACTGAGGCTGATATCGAGTTGCCGGAGGACTACTTGCTCGATGAAGAGATACCCGCACACAGCATTGAGTCGGTACCCCGGCCGCTTAATTCCTCAGCGGCACTATCATCTGAACCGGAAGTTTGTACTGAACCGATTTCACCAGATTTTTCCCGGCAGATTGAAGGTATGACGCAGGAGTGGAGTAAGCAGCTCTTGCAGACCACTTATGCCAGTATGGACAAGATGATTAAGGCGATCGGTGATCTGGCCCCAACGATTGTTGATCAAGTTGCCCGTGAGGTGATTCCTTCTTTGGCCGAAAAAGTTATAAAGGCGGAGATTGCCCGGCTCGAAGAGAAGCTGGAAATTGAGGAAGAGAGTGATTCTGAAGAGTGATTATTGTCTGTTAGATCTCATTGAATGAGAACCAAATTACGGGGCATCCTTTTAAAAAGGGTGCCCCTTTACCATTTAAAGATAAACTAAAGGAAACCTTAGGTATGACCGAAAACTTGAAAAATCAACCACGACAACTGGACAAAAATTATGACCCTCTTCAGATTGAGGATAAATGGTATAAATTCTGGGAAGATGAAGGCTGTTTCGCAGCTGACCCCAAGGCCGAAGGGGATCACTTTTCAATGGTTATTCCGCCTCCCAATGTGACCGGTTCTCTGCATATGGGGCATGCCTTGAATAACCTTCTGCAGGATATTCTGGCCCGCTATCATCGTCAGCAGGGTCGTAATGTTCTGTGGATGCCGGGAACCGACCATGCCGGGATCGCGACCCAGAATGTGGTCGAACGCCAACTCGCGGCAGAGGGACTTGAACGTCACGATATAGGTCGCGAAAGATTTATTGAAAGAGTCTGGCAGTGGCGTGAAGAGTCGGGCGGTACAATTATCAATCAGCTTAAACGTCTCGGCTCCTCCTGTGACTGGAGCCGGGAACGTTTTACGATGGATGAGGGGCTCTCCAAAGCGGTGCGTGAGGTCTTTGTCACGCTCTATGAAGAGGGACTCATCTACCAGGGTGACTATATTATTAACTGGTGCCCGCGCTGTCATACGGCACTCTCCGACCTGGAAGTTGAATTCGAGGAACATAACAACGGTAAGCTCTGGGATCTTGAATATCCCCTTGCCGATGGCGGGGGATCGATTATTGTATCGACAACCCGTCCTGAAACCATGCTTGGCGATACCGCTGTTGCCGTTAACGGCGAAGATGAGCGCTATTCTGATCTCATCGGCAAAGAGGTTATACTGCCGCTGATGAATCGGCGGATACCGATTATTGCCGACGATTATGTTGATCGCGAGTTTGGCTCCGGAGCGGTCAAGATTACCCCGGCCCATGATGCCAATGACTTTGAGGTTGGGGTACGTCATAAACTTGAAATTATCAAGGTTATGGATGAAAAAGGGCTCATGAATGAGAATGCCGGAGTTTATGCCGGGCTGACCCGTGAAGTCTGCCGTGAACAGGTGATTAGCGATCTTAATGAACTCGGTTTGCTCCCGGCGACGCAAGATTATCAGCATAATGTTGGTCACTGTTACCGCTGCCAGACTATTATCGAGCCCTATCTCTCAAATCAATGGTTTGTAAAGATCAAGCCTTTGGCCGATCGGGCTATAGCTGCCGTTAAAGATGGTGAAACCCGGATTATTCCTAAAAGCTGGGAAAAGACCTATTTTAACTGGATGGAGAATATCCGTGACTGGTGTATCTCACGCCAGATCTGGTGGGGGCATCGAATCCCGGCCTGGTATTGTGATGCCTGCGGCAAGATGATCGTTGCCCGTGAGGATCCTGATTGCTGCCCAGAGTGTTCCAGTTCCAATTTGCGGCAGGAGACCGATGTCCTCGATACCTGGTTCTCCTCCGGGCTTTGGCCTTTTTCGACGATGGGCTGGCCCGAGTCGACCGAGACTTTGAAAAAGTATTACCCCACCTCGGTGTTAGTGACCGGTTTTGATATTCTCTTTTTCTGGGTTGCCAGAATGATGATGATGGGTCTTAAATGTATGGATGAAGTTCCTTTTAAGGATGTCTATATCCATGCCCTGGTGCGTGATGAACATGGTCATAAGATGAGCAAGTCTCGTGGCAATGTTATTGACCCTCTGGTCATTATAGACCAGTTCGGGGCTGACGCCTTACGTTTTACGCTGGCTGCCTTTGCGGCCCAGGGGCGTGATGTCAGTCTCTCCGAGGCTCGCATCAGCGGCTACCGTAATTTTGTTAATAAACTTTGGAATGCAGCCCGCTTTACCCTGATGAATCTCGAGGGTTTTTCACCAGATGTGGCCATCGAAAATAGAAATTTCTCTCTCGCCGAGCGCTGGATCAGTCACCGGCTCAATCAAACCGTGGGCGAGGTCACTTCAGCACTGGATGAGTATCGTTTTAATGATGCCGCAAGTGCTCTCTATCAATTTACCTGGCATGAGTTCTGTGACTGGCATCTGGAGCTTGCCAAGCCCGACCTTTTCCAGCGTGAAGATGAAGTTCGGCGCACCACAGCCCAGGCTGTTCTCTATCGGACACTGGAGCAGATTATAAGATTGCTTCATCCAATTATGCCTTTTGTCTGTGAAGAGATCTGGCAAACCTTGCCTCGTTCAGCCGCTGCGCCGAAAAGCATCATGCAGACCACCTTCCCGAAGGTTACGCTGGAGTCTGATGATGCTTTGGCAGCCCAGGAGATGGCGCAGGTTATGGAGGTGATAACAGCAATCCGGAATATCCGTGGCGAGATGAACCTCTCTCCGGGGCAGCGCCTGGAGGCAGTGATCAAGGGATCTGATGAGAATGCGATTAACGCTTTACAGAGAAATTCGGATTGTATTGCCAATTTGGCTCGACTCACCTCTTTGACGATTGCCAAAGATGCTCAGCGACCACCGCAATCTGCAGCTGGTCTGGCTGCGGGGCTGGAGATTTTTGTTCCCCTGGCAGGATTAGTCGATTTTGCTCAGGAAGCGACGCGATTAGCCAAGGAGCTGAAAAAAACCGAAAAAGAGTTTGCCGGGGTCAGCAACAAGTTGAATAATGAAAAATTCTTAGCTAAAGCTCCACCGGAGATTATTGAGAAAGAGCAAGGTAAACATCAGGAACTTGAGCACAAGCTGGAAAAACTACGTGTCAATATCAGGACTCTGGAGCAGGTAACCGAGTCCTGATTCGCGGGTTGTGAAAACCTTAAAGCTATGACTTCTATGACTATCTTGACTGTAGAGGGTTCGGTTGCTCGTCTAGACCGGTTTTTGCACCAGCAATATCCTGTCGTTTCAACTAATCTCTGGCGTCGAGCCTTGCTGGCTGGTGAGGTTTTGGTAGATGGTCGCCGGGCCGCAAAAGGGGCGGCTCTCTCTGCGGGCCAGACGATCTCTTTTTCAGTTGATCTGCCGGCGCGGCTGGTTCCTGAAAAACCGCAGTCGGAAGCTTTATCTGATCTGGAGGTATTGTATCAGGACGACAACCTGTTGGCCGTAAACAAGCCGGCCAATTTTCATACCCATCCTTTGCGCCCATCTGAAACCGGGACCCTTGCAAATCAACTGATAACCGCTTTTCCTGAACTTGCAGGGGTTGGTGAGTTTGGACCTTTGCAACCCGGTCTGCTCAATCGTCTCGATTACGCGACTTCTGGAGTTGTTCTTGTAGCTCGCAGTAATGCGGCCTGGAGTGAAATTCGCCGACAGTTTGAGCAACACCTGATACGTAAAGAGTATCTTGCCGAGGTTGACGGCCGACTTCTAGCTGCAACTGTCATCAAGAGGGCCTTGACGCACGATTCTAGAGATCACCGGCGGATGGTAATAACTCCTCCGGCTGAACCCTGCCGTGGCCTCTATCCGGCTCGTACTGAGGTTTTCCCGATTGCCTATGATGAGGATAGAGATGTCAGCCTGGTTCGTCTCGAGATGTTTAGCGGCGTTATGCACCAGCTTCGTGTCCACCTGGCTGATGCGGGCTATCCGATTGTTGGTGATGTTCTCTACGGATACAAATCTTCTGTGCCTGAGAGCGAAAAAGGGTCGGAGGTGATCTCTAAAGCCGTTTTTCATCTGCATTGCTCAAAGCTTACTCTTGCTGATGGCTTAATTGTTGCGGCCCCATCTCCGGACTGGATTGAATTTGTTAGTGGGGATAGTTGGAGAAGATAAAAATTATCTGTTTTAGGATAGTTTCTGTAGATCTCTGTTTTTATTGTTCTTTCCTGGTCGGCGGCCGCCGTGAGGGGATGTAAAAACAGTGTTTGCTTTTTTTTTAAAAAAATACTAATGTGAATAATGTAATTTCTATTAGTTTTTGCTGATTTTAGTGAGAGAAGATGGAACATAGCTGTCTCAACAACAGTATGAATATTCTGGTCGTTGACGATGATCAAGGAGTTGTCGAGATTTTGGCGGACTTGCTGCAAGATCTCGACTACTCGGTCGAATGTGCCGGTAACGGAGCTGAAGCTTTGCTTCGGCTGGAAGAGAAAGATTTTGATCTGATGTTGACTGATATCAATATGCCGGTAATGGACGGCATGGAGCTTATCAGGCAGGTAAAGGGTTGGGAAAAGTCTCCGGTTATCATTGTAATTACTGCTTACGCTTCAATACAGTCAGCTATAGATGCCATAAGACTGGGGGTTTATGACTACATAACCAAACCGTTCAATCTCGAGATTGTCAGCAAAGCTGTTGAAAGGGCCCTCGAAAAACAGATTTTACAACGCGAAAATATAAATTTAAAAGAGATGATGACCCTCTATCGAGCCAGTGAGTCGATCAGCACTCAGTTTGGCCTTGATGAGGTGGTTAAAGATCTGTTTGAATCAACTGCCTCCTTTACGAAATCAGATTTTATAGCCCTTTATCTGGACGATTCTCGTAATGGTGAAGGGGGGTTGAGATTAAACCGCCGTCAGCTTTTTAGAGGTATGCCGGCATCTGAGAGAGTCCTCTTGCACTCTCTACCGAAGAGTCTCTCGCCGGCAGTAGCTCAGGAGTATTTTACCAGCTACAGCAGTAGGCTTTTCCCAGAAAATGACCCTATGTTGTCGGCAGTGTTCGTTAATTCTGGAAAGCCGGCTTGTTTCAGTTCAATGATGGCCTTCTCTCTAAAAGCCCACAACCGCTTGGTCGGTGTTCTGATTCTAGCCTCTTTTACCCCTGAGGTAGTTTTTTCCGATAAGCTGCGGCGATCTCTCTATATGTTGGTTTCAAAGGCGGCGGCCTGTATTGAAAACTCCTATCTTTATGACAACCTGCAGAGACAGTATATTGAGACTGTAGAGAGTTTTGCTCAGGCTCTGGAAGCCAAGGACTCCTATACCCATGGTCATTCACGTCAGGTCTCCTCTTATGCTAACTTGATTGCCTGTCAGCTTGATTTCTCCAGTGATAAGCTCGCGGCTCTGCAGCAGGCGGCGATTCTTCATGATATCGGTAAGATTGGTATCTCCGACACAATCCTCAATTTCCCCAGGGAGTTGACCGCCGATGAGTATAGCGAGGTGCGGGAACACCCTCGTAAAGGGCGTAATATCCTGGCCCCAATAAGCTCTCTGTCGGAGGTGGCGGAAGTTGTTTATTATCACCATGAGCATTGGGATGGGAATGGTTACCCAGAGGGTTTGACTGGTCATGATATACCCCAGATGGCCCGGATTATCGGAGTTGCCGATGCTTTTGATGCGATGACTTCGATACGACCTTATCGCTCTCCTCGCAACCTGGAGGAAGCTTTTGCCGAATTGCAAAAAGAGGCGGGGAGGCAGTTTGATCCTGAGTTAGTGGACATTTTTATTGCTCAGAAAGAAAACATTGCCAAACTTCTGGAGAGTCATCGAGAGAGAGAGCTAAATCTCTTTTTTAGGCAAAAAACTGAACGGCTGATGTCGGCTAAGAATTCGGAGGTGTTGGCTTGCGGGTGACGATAAAGCTTTTTGCCGATTTTCGTCAGGGACGTTTTGCCTCCAGGGTTTGTGAGTTTGTCGGGAAGGTTTCAATCTTGAGGGTGGTGCAAGAGCTGGGTATACCTTTGGCAGAGGTTGGAATTCTTATTTGCAACGGGCGTCACGTCGATTTTGATACTGAGCTTGTCGAAGGAGATATCTGTTCTCTCTTTCCCAAGGTTGGTGGTGGTTGAGGGTGGTTGATGCGGCACTCGGATACTCTCCTGGTCGCCTTTCTCAAGGCCGCAGCCGTTGAAGATGATTTAATCCCGCTGTCAGCTTATGAAGAAGCGGCTCAAAAGTTCGCTGTTACTTTCAAAGAGATAGAAACTATTGTCCTTGAAAATGGACTATTTCCCTTACGTTATTTGCGTCAGAGAAAGCTTCTTGCGATTTGGGGACAGCAGCGGCTGTTGCAGTCAAGGGTTGCTGTGATAGGTTGTGGCGGTTTGGGCGGGTCTATTGTTGAGATGCTGGTTCGGCTCGGGGTTGGTAACCTGTTGGTTGTCGACCCCGATTTTTTTGTCGAGAGTAATCTTAATCGGCAGCTTTTGGCGACTACGGCAACCCTGGGTCGTTATAAGGCCGAAGTTGCCAGTGAAAGATGTGCTATTATCAACCCGATGGTTACGCTTGAGGCTCTAAACCAATCTTTTCAGAGTGAAAATGGGATTCAATCTTTAGCATCTTGTGATCTGGTTTTTGATGCTCTTGACTCGATTCCGTTACGTCTTGAACTGGCCGAAATCTGTTCATCCCTGGATCTTTTTCTGATCCATGGTGCGGTTGCCGGTTGGTATGGCCAGACGGCCCTGGTGCCGCCCGCCTCCGGAACTATGGCCCGGATCTATCAAAGAACCGAACCTGAATCCCAAGCCGATGGTTTCGAAGGCTCGATCGGCAATCTCTCTCCAACCGTAAACGTAATAGCGGCATTACAAGTTGCTGCCGGGTTGTCACATCTGCTTGATGGCGAACAGAAAAGCAGCTCGGCAGGCTGTTTTGTTGACCTGCTTATACCTGAACTCGAGTCGTGGTCTTGATGGCTTTGTATAAACTCCATCTTCTTCGTTGCCCTGCAACCTTCGTCACTGCGGCGTACTTTATGTACGCCTCACTCCTCAGCTCTTGTGCGCCTCGAATCTGAAGCTTTTACTGTGCCATTCTTGGACTTTATTTATGAATAAAAGCTTACTGCGGGCAATTTGTACCCAGCGGATGCTGGTTTCTCTGCTCATGGGCTTTGCCTGCGGTCTGCCCCTGCTTCTGACAATATCCCTCCTCCAGGCCTGGATGACGGATGTCGGGGTCGACATCAAGGTCATCGGGCTTTTTTCGCTGGTTGGCCTGCCCTATACTCTGAAATTTCTCTGGGCCCCGGTAATGGATCGTTTTACCCTGCCCTTCTTGGGCCGGCGCCGAGGCTGGATTTTGCTTTTTCAGCTCCTGTTGATGTTGGCTATCGTCGCTTTAGGTCTGACTAATCCCCTTTCCAGCCCGGTTTTGGTTGCACTGGTTGCTTTTCTGGTAACCTTCTTTTCAGCCTCTCAGGATATTGTTGTCGATGCTTATCGGCGCGAAGATCTTTCCGATTATGAACTTGGATTGGGCTCTTCGCTCTATGTCAATGGTTATCGTTTGGGTATGCTGCTGGCCGGTAGTGGAGGTCTGATTATGGCCGACCACTTCTCATACCGTTCGGTTTATCTGATTCTGGCAGCAGCGATGCTGGTGGGTGTGGTGACGACCTATTGCTGTCATGAACCGGAGCACTCTCAAGGTATGCCTGCAACCTTCAAGGAGGCGGTGGTTGGTCCCTTTGTCGACTATTTTAGCCGACGGGGTGCCTTGTTACTGCTCGCTTTTATCCTCTTCTACAAGATTGGCGACCAGATGGCCTCGACTATGACTATGCCTTTCTACCTTGAAATCGGTTTTACTAAAACCGAGATCGGCACGGTAGTTAAACTTTTTGGTTTCTGGGCAACGATTGGCGGTGGTCTTTTGGGTGGGATTATCCTGCTGAGACTCGGTATCTATCGTTCTCTCTGGATCTTTGGTATCCTGCAGGCAGTTTCGACCGCAGGTTTTGCTTTGCTTGCTAACGTTGGCGCCAGTCTCTCTCTGTTGGCGGCGGTAATTGCTTTTGAAAATCTCAGCGGCGGCATGGGGACGGCGGCCTATGTCGCCTACATGGCCAGCCTGACCAATAAAAAATTTACCGCCACCCAATATGCCCTGCTCTCCAGCCTGATGGGAATTCCCCGCGTCCTGGCTTCGGCCCCCACCGGCTTTATGGTTTCAGCTCTGAGTTGGATCCCATTTTTCATCTTCTGTACATTTGCCGCCCTGCCCGGACTCCTGCTGCTTTACTGGATAGCCCGTGATGCTAGTCCGAGTTGTGCAAGACCTTCTCGCTGAGTAGTTTGTAGCCCAAGATGATGCAGACTATCGCTGTTGCTGCGATATTTTAAAATCGAAGCTGCAGGCCACCGCCGAGACCGTAATCGGAGTTCCATTGACCGACAAGGGAGAGGTTCTTATAAATTATATATGACAGACCCGCGCTACCCTCCCAGTGATCATGGGTGTCGTACTGGGCTTCGCCATACAACTCAAAACGTGGCGTCAATACAAGGGATTTAGTCAACTTCAACCTCGCACCGCCGTCGGAATCAATCCACACACGAGATTCCAGGTTGAGAGGTAGTAGATAGTGGATACCGAACACCGCCCGGGTATCATCAAGATCATTACTGGCGCCTAGAAGATTAGCGCCGGCGAAGATGGTGAAAAAGCGGTTGATGCAGCGATCCCATGTAAAGAGGGTTTCCCACTCGGTTTTGTCGACCTTTTGCCACCCCATTTCCCACTCTGCGGTTAAGATGTTACGGGTGTTGGAACATGTTAGAGAGCCCTCGGTCATATTGCTGAGGACGTCGGCCTGCCCCCAGATATACCAGGAATCCTGGTAGAGGTTAGGACGAATTGCGGCAAGCTGCGGGTTGAGGGCAAAGTCTGCATAATGTACGACTCGGGCCATGCCGCTTTTCATGTGATAAAGAAGGTGGCAGTGGAAGAACCAGTCGCCGAACTCATTGGCGTCAAATTCGATAACTGTGGTGGACATGGGGGCGACGTCGACGGTGTGTTTGAGCGGGGCGTTATCCCCCTGGCCGTTGATAACCCGAAAGAAATGACCGTGCAGGTGCATCGGATGGTGCATCATCGTTCGGTTGATCATTATAAAGCGTACGACTTCACCTTTGTGAATGGAGATTGAGTCACTCTCTGAAAGCGGTTTTTGGTTGAGAAACCAGACATAGCGCTCCATGTCACCGTCAAGGGTGAGGCGGATTTTACGAAAGGTTTTATCATTGGGGAAATTTGTCGGTTCGGGGGCCCGAAGTTTGGCATAAGGTGCCCATGGACGGCTGGGATCCATGCCGTCAACGGCGAGGTTTTGGGAGGTGGCAACATCGGCACTGAGAAAACCAAAATTGCGGCCATATTTTTTACCGCTCTGTAAGGTCTGAGGGTCTGCCGGGATTGAGTGGTTGCCATGACCCATGTCGGTAATTTTCATTTTAGCATAATCAGGGCCACGGTTCATGTTTGTCATGCCCTGCATGTTTCCCATATCAGTTAAACTCATATCCATTGAGCCCATGTTCATCATTCCGGGCTGGTCGAATTTGCCGGATTTTACATCGCCATCGGACATGCCCATTGCTCCAGCCGGAGTTAGAGAGAAGATCTGTTTAAGGTTGAAATGTCCCATGCTGTGATAGAGATTCGGTTTGGGCACCTCGGGGGCTGGGTGGTGTTTACCGGAACCGAGCCAGGCCGAGGTATAACCAGAGCCGTCGTGGGCCGTGGCCTTGAATTCAAAAGCTCCCGCTGGCGGGACTTTGATAAGGACATCATAAGTTTCAGCAACGCCAATCAAGAGCCGCCGGTTTTGGATTGGGACTATGTTCTGGCCGTCGGCAGCGATGATGGTCATCGGTTGGCCGGCGAATTCAATGTAAAAATAGGTGGTCGCGGAGCCATTAACAATGCGGAGCCGAACTGTTTCACCAGCCCTGGCCGGCAAAGTTAATCCAGGTTTACCGTTGGCAAGAAATCGGTCGTAGGCTACATCTGCGATGTCCATGGAAGGCATACGTTGGAGTTCTCGTTTATAATAATCACCGAGCCTGCCGTTACGAAAAGCTCCTATAATACTCTGGGCACTGCCTTTTTCAAGGGCATACCACTCGCTCCCACGTTTAAGAGTACGGAGCACCTCGCAAGGATCTTCATCGGTCCAGTCGGAAAGCAGGATTACATGATCATGGTTGGTTTTGAGATCATCCTGTCGCGGTTTTATGACAATGGCACCATAGAGGCCCCTTTGCTCTTGCAGATTGGTATGAGAGTGGTACCAGTAGGTTCCATTTTGTCGAATCGGAAATTCATAAGTAAAGGTTGTCCCCGGTTCAATGGGAGGGAAGCTGATGTTGGGGACGCCGTCCATCTCGGGGGGAACAAGTAAGCCGTGCCAGTGTATAGAAGTTTCCACCTTCATCATATTCTTTACACGGATGCGGGCAAAGTCACCCTCCTTAAAAACCAATGTCGGTCCGGGAATAGTACCATTTATGGTCATACCGGAAGTTTGTCTGCCGGTGATATTAAGCTCTTGTTCAGCAATAATGAGCTCGTATTCGACGGTTGCGGCCTGGGCCTGGATAAGAGTAAAGAGGATGAAAAAGATTGGTCCGGCAATAGTAGTGGCTCTTGCACG